>JBKOXY010000363.1:0-3868 GCA_046725125.1 Pseudomonadota bacterium
CTCGGCATCAAGCTCGAGAACGTCACGCTCAACATGCTGGGCCGCGCCAAGAAAGTCACCATCGACAAGGAAAACACCACGATCGTCGGTGGCGCCGGCAAGAAGTCCGACATCGAGGGCCGCATCACCCAGATCAAGGCACAGATCGAGGAGACCACCTCCGACTACGATCGCGAGAAGCTGCAGGAGCGGTTGGCCAAGCTCGCCGGCGGGGTTGCGGTGATCCGCGTCGGCGGCGCCACCGAGGTCGAGGTGAAGGAGCGCAAGGACCGCGTGGATGATGCCATGCACGCAACCCGCGCCGCGGTCGAGGAAGGCATCCTGCCGGGCGGCGGCGTTGCGCTCTTGCGCGCCACCGAGGTCCTCAAGAAGGTCCGCACCCACAATGACGACCAGAAGACCGGGGTCGAGATCGTGCGCAAGGCGCTCTCCTGGCCGGCGCGCCAGATCGCGATCAACGCCGGCGAGGACGGCTCCGTGATCGTCGGCAAGATCATGGAGAAGGATCAGTACGGCTTCGGCTTCGACGCCCAGACCGGCGACTACGGCAATCTGGTATCGAAAGGCATCATCGATCCCACCAAGGTGGTGCGCACCGCGCTGCAGGACGCGGCTTCCGTGGCTGGCCTGCTTATCACCACCGAGGCGATGGTCGCCGAGGTGCCGAGGAAGCAGGCGCCTGCCATGCCGCCCGGCGCGGGCGGAATGGGCGGCGGAATGGACTTCTGACCGTTCGGCGGTTCAACGACGCTGCAAAGGCCCGGGCTTGCACCCGGGCCTTTTTTCGTCGGTCACTCCGCTGGCGCCACCACCCGCGAACGCTGCTTCTCCACACCGTTGACCAGCACTGCGATCACGGCCGTCGCAACGACAAAGCCGAGCGCGATGGTGGCGGTCGTCCCGAGCACCAGGTCGAAGCCGCCACGCCCGTAGAGGAGCGCAATCGCCGTGACCGCCGCGCCCGCGGCGAGGAAAGTGAGGAAATAGCGCACGGCATAGACCCGGCCGCGCCAGGCGTCGGCCGTGTAGCGGGCGATCACAAGGTCGTTGACCGTGACTTGTGCGTAGATCGCCGCCATCGTCACGGCGAGCGCCACGATCAGCATCTTGCCGCTCGCCTGCGCCGCCCACAGCACGCCCAGGAACTGCAGGCTTGCGATCACGGCGAAGAGGATGTGGGGCGGGAACTTCTCGACCAGCCGGCCGACCGCGATCTGGGCGATCGCTCCGCACATGAACACTGCCGTCGCCAGGCCGCCGACCAGCACGAGCGGTACGTTGGAGCCGAGCCGCTCATCCACGATCTTGGGCAGCGCCACCAAAACAATGTTGAAAACGAGGCCGGCGCAGAGCGCGATCACGACGAACAGGCCGAAGATCGTCGCCGCCAAGGCGGCACCGAGCGGAACGTCGGCCACCCTGCCGCGGCTCGCGGCTTTTCGTTTTTCGTCCGGGACGAGACGCAGATAGACGACGGCGCTCGCCACGCAGATGATCCCCGGCACCAGGAAGGCCGCGCGCCACCCGAAGCCCGCGAGGAGCGCCGCCGTCGTGCCGGCGGCAAGCGCCGCGCCGAGATTGCCGCATACGCCGTTGAAGGCAAGCGAGCGGCCGCGCAAGGTCGCATGCTGGATCAGCATGGCGGTGCCGACGGGATGGTAGATCGCCGCGAACACACCGAGCGCGCTCATCGCAATGGCGAGCACGATGAGGTTCGGCGCGAGCCCCGCCGCCACCAGCGAAAGGCCGCAGCCGGCGTAGAACACCGCCATCATGTTGCGCCGGCTCCAGCGGTCGCCCAGCCAGCCCGCCGGCAACGAGAACACACCAAAGGCGATGAAGGCAGGCGTGCCGAGCGCGATCAGTTCGGCATAGCTGCGGCCGTAAACGATCTCGAGCCCGATCACCACCGTCGGAAAAATCAGCATGACGTAATGGTCGAGCGCATGCGCCCAGTTGATGAAGCCGATGGAGAGCTTGGTTTCGCTCGCCACTGCGGTCGTCGTTGCTGGAGATGGCATGGAATCCCAATGATCGTGCACGCTGACGGCTGGTGGGGGCCGCCCATTCGCATATAGCGCGGTTTGCGGCCGCGTATCCATGCTTAAATCGCGGAGCAGATTTTCGCTCCTTGGGCAAACGCCTGGCGAAAGACCCGCGATTCGCGCTCCACGGATTTGGCATGCGCGTCGTGAAGCGCGGGAATCGAGCTGCAGCCGCAGGTGGAAGATGGGTCCCGGTTGCCCGATCAACCGGGAGCTAAGCCGGCCGATCGAGCATGCGGTCGATCTTGCTCGCCATGATGAAGTCGTTCTCGTGCAATCCCTTGATCTTCTTGGTGCTCAGGGAGACGGTGGCGTAACCCCAGCCGAAGCTGATATCGGGGTGATGGCCTTCGGTCTCGGCAAGCTCGCCGACCCGCTGCACGAAGGCGAGCGCCTCCCGGAAATTGTGGAATCGAAACGTGCGCTCGATGCGGTGGGCGTCATCGCGCAACTCCCAATCCGGAGCCTGCTTCTGGAAACGCAGCGCTTCGTCGCGCGCAAGCGGCGGAACGCCGCCGCGACAAGGCGTACAGGTTTTTTCCGCGAGGGTCTCGGTCATGTGGTCCGCTGCAAACTCACTCTCAAGGCTAATGGCGGGCAGGTGATCAGCGATCGATCTCCCCGAACACGATGTCGAGCGAACCGATGATCGCCGCGACGTCGGCCAGCATATGCCCGCGGCTAAAAAAATCCATCACCTGCGAATGGGCGAGTGACGACGCCCGGGTGAAATTGCGTAGCGCAGCTTCGGCCATAACGGCCTCGCGTCAGCTGCCGGTTCAACGCCGGCCGCTGACGGCGGTTCCACCCTTGTCAGGGCCTGCGACACGCTGCCGGAAGAGCATTGGCCGCCGACCAAGCTTGCACCGGCGCGCGGTCAGCCGTCACCCGATCTTGCAGTCAGCGCTTGCCTGGCGCAGGAGATCACGCCATCGGAGCGCCGCGATCCGGATCAGTGCTTGAATCCAAGCGTGATGACGACGTCCGTCGTCTCGGGCTCGTGCAGTTCGAGACCAGCCCGATTGTCATCGCTCCAGCTGGCAAGATTCACGACCTGGGCCGATTGAGTTGCCGTCCCGGCCGCCTCGGCCGGCTCCACGATGTTGAGCCCGTGGCTGTCGAGGAAAAACGTGTGTTCCCCGAACAAGTCGTTGAGCTGTGGGATCAGGGGATGGTCATCGGGAATGGCCCGGGCTTCGAATTGGCCCAAAGTTCGCTCGAGCTGTGCGGAGTTGAGTTTCATTGCACGCTCCTTTCGGTTCGCTCCAAGGCGATGCGCCGCCCGATATCGCGCGTTGCGGGGCCTCCCACCTCAGCCCACCTCAGGTGGTCAAATGCGAAGCTCGGTCATCCCGCGTGGCCTAGGTAATCTCTTCCTGCGCATCGTCAAGTGACATTGGAAACGGCGGCCCAGCGCGCGCCAATGGCATGGCATAGCACGCACAGTAGAGAGAACGACGGGCTTGGAATTGATACGCTCGAACGAGCAATTCGGGGTTTCTGCGCGTATTCGCGGGAAGAAGAAAACCCGGCACATTTCCTGCCGATAATTTGTTCCACGGGTTCACGACATGTCTTTTTGACATGCCACGATTGCCCGATCAGCTGGAACCGCTTTTGCCCGGACCTGTTTTCTTCCGACGCTGTTTTGACACCGTTTGCTCATCCATCGCGAGCGGGCGCAGCGTGCAAAGGAGGCAATTATGCGAGTTTTGATGCGTCCTGCCGCTGCTATCCTGCTGCTTGCCGCGGGGGTTCTCCTCGTCCCCGCAGCAAACGCTCAGGTCCAATCGCCTTCGCCCGGTCTCTCCGAGCAGCCGCCG
>JBKOXY010000194.1:0-3315 GCA_046725125.1 Pseudomonadota bacterium
AAAATTGTTGCGGCGGGCGAGGTCGACCATCAGCGAGATGTTGCCGTTCGAGACCGGCGCCAGCAGGAAACGGCGCTTGAGCCGGGCAAGGCCTCCCGGCACTTCGGGCCAGGCGGGAAGGCGATGCCAGGCGAGATTGAGATTGCGCGCCGCGTCCTCCGCCAGCCCGGAAATCCCGAACCGCGGCAGGATGCGATCGAGATTTTCCCGGTGCAGCACGTCGAGCTTGCGGAACGCCATCCGGCCGGCGCGCACCTCCTCCAAGGCGGGCTGGTACTCCTTGCGCCAGGCATCGGCGAACGCGGGCCAGTCGAGCTTGTGTCCGGCGGAGCCGAGGATGGCCTCGGCCTCGCGCGCGACGCCGGTGCGAAAATCGACCAACGTACCGAACACATCGAAGAGCAGCGCTTTGACGTTCATCGCGTTGCCATTAGTCGAGCATCATACCCGATCGGCTTGATTCACCTCATCTAACTGTCGTTCCCGCGCAAGCGGGATCCCCATAATCACAGGCCTCTGGAATATGGGTCTCCGCTTTCGCAGCCGAACTTGGGTTTACCCAAGTTCGGCCGTTCATATGTTGGCCGAAGTCGGATGAATCCGACTTCGGCCGACGACCGGCAGCTAATGTCATGCAATCAGCCGGATTCGCGCTCACGATCCCGCCGGCTCCATGCCTTTCGACTTGAGCACCTCGGCGGCGGCCGGGCTGGTGAGCGTCTTGAGCAAGGCCTTGGCGGCGTCGCCATCCTTGGCCTGGGCGCCGAGTCCGGCCGCGTAGACGGTGTAGTTCTGGATCTCCGCCGGCAGCGGACCCACGAGCGTGACGCCTTTCACCGGCAGGATTTCGCTGATCTGGTGAATGCCGAGCTCCGCCTCGCCCTTGGCCACGTGCTCCGCCACCACGCCGCCCGGAATCAATTTGGCCTTGGGCTTCACCTCGGCGGCGATCCCGAGCTTGTCGAGGAGACCGGCGATGTAGATGCCGCTCGAGCCGCCGGCGGCGGGATCGATATACGCCACGGACTTGGCCGCGAGCAGCGCCTGCTTGAACGCGGCGACCGAACCGATGTCCGGCTTCGGCGTGCCGTCCTTGACCACGACGCCGACGGCGACGCGCGCGAGGTTTGCCCGGCTGCCGGCGACGAACTTGCCCTCCTTCGCGAGGTCATCGACCGCCTTGGGGGTGAGCACGGCGAGGTCGAACGCCTCGCCGCCCTCGATCCGCTTGGTCAGCGCGCCGACCGTGTCGTTTTGGACGGTCACCTTGTGGCCGGTCGCGCGCTCGAAGTCGGGGACGAGCGCCAGCAGCACCTGCTTGAAAGCGCCGGCGGTCAGCACCTTGATTTCCGCCCCCGCGGCTGCGCGCGGCGTGCCGGCGGCCATGAGCACCATCGCAAACCCCAGCAACACTGTTCTCATCACGTCCTCCATTGCTTGCCACATCTTACCGCAAGTGTCGCGCGGATTACCGTAAGTGCCGCGCGGACAATGACTTCTCGCTCCGGCATCGGCTGCTTCTGCGCTCGGTCCTCGGCGCAATGGTGCAATGCAATATCTCGGGATATATTCTAGCCCCATTTAGGTTTATACTTCGAAATCAAGGGGTTGATTCGCCGACGGGGTCGGGAGACCCGCCCCCACGGTTGGGTTATCCACAAAGCCGCGTGCGGAGTTGATGTCTGCAACCGGCGCTATCCGGGAACCAAGGAGAGTGCGCGTGATTTGATCGGCTGCCGGGCCGGGACAACGAAAGGGGTGTACCCATGTTCGGAAGTCTTGCACGGTGCGCGCTCGCCCTTGCCGGCCTCGCCTTTGTCATTCCCGATACCTTAGCCCACGACAGTTGGATCTCGCGCGGCGGCCACCGCAACGCCGCCGGCGAATGGTGTTGCGGCGAAGGCGATTGCTTCGTCGTCCCGAAGGAGCGCGTCATGATGACCGGCGAAGGCTACGTGATCATCCATGGTCCGCTCGCCGGCATCGGGCCGTCGATGTACGAGGCGATTCCGTTCGCCGAAGCCCAGCCCTCCCCCGACGGCGAATTCTGGCGCTGCAAGCGGCCCGACGGCAGCCGGCGCTGCTTCTTCGCGCCCCCGCCCTCGACCTGAGGCGCCTAACGACGCCGTCCACGATTTCTGTTCTGTGAGGGAGCACGCGGCTCGGCCGACGATCGGACGCTTTGCTTGAGCGCGGCCTTCAAATCAGTCGGCCGGTCGTATTTGCGCAACAGGTCGCGAAAAGCCTCGTCGGCAAGCTCCTGGAACGTCTTCATCGAATCGCGCCCGAGCAGATCCAACGCCTGCCAGGTCTCCTCGTCGAATTCCACCAGTTTGCGCCGGGCATCGGCCGGCCGCTTGGCCATGACGACCTCCTCCGCTGGAGTAGACGACGCATCATAGACCGGCGCATCGGCACAAGCGCGATGGTGACTCCCACATTGGCCGCGGGGCGGGACGCGTGTTACCCATCGCCGATGCCGGCATTGATCCTCCCCCTGGCCGAGGCGGCGGCGCATCTGCCCGCCCGCGGCGCGTTGATCGGCCTCGACCTCGGCACCAAGACGATCGGCGTCGCGGCGAGCGATCCCGACCGGCGGCTCGCGACCGCGGTCGAAACCATCGCCCGCAAGACGTTCTCCGCCGATGCCGCGCGCCTCCTCGCCCTTGCCGCCGAGCGGCAAGCCGCCGCCTTCGTGCTCGGCCTTCCCATCAATATGGACGGCAGCGAGGGTCCGCGCGCGCAATCGACGCGCGCCTTTGCACGCAATCTCGCGCGGTTGACCGAGCTTCCGATCGCGCTCTGGGACGAGCGGCTGTCCACTGCGGCGGTCGAGCGCGAGCTGATTGCGGCCAATGTCACTCGCGCCCGCCGCGCGAGAGTGATCGATCAGCACGCTGCGGCGTTCATCTTGCAGGGCGCGCTCGACCGGCTCGCCCGCGGCGCGCTGGCGCCCTTAAGGCATTGAGGCTGCCGAAACAGCAAGCTCGCACTGATTGCGTGACGCCAATCGACCCAGAAAGGTGCGTCACCGAGTACACTAGGAGGGGTCCATGTTGGAAATAATGCGCCGGCTCGGTACTGCTACGAGCAGCTTGCATCGGGGCATGAAAGACACGGTCGACACGGTTGGCGAGCTTTTAGTCGACGCATTTCATTACCTGGCCCTATTCGCAATCGGCGCGACGACCGTTTGGTCAGCGGCTGCGGCTTTCATCGCAATGACCGCCCAAGGCCGCGCGAGCCTCGGAGACATTCTCCTCTTGTTCATCTATCTTGAAATTGGAGCGATGGTCGGCATTTATTTCAAGACCA
>JBKOXY010000225.1:0-7448 GCA_046725125.1 Pseudomonadota bacterium
TCCGGCGCACGCGGCGTGGACGCCAAATAGCGTTCGATCGCCGCCTCGATCTGCTTTTGGCATTCGGCGGCGAGTTGCTCCTCCTGCGCCTTGCCCCACGCGTTTTGACTTACGAGATAGGCGCGCAGGCGCGCGATCGGCTCCTCCTTCCAGCGCGCCTGAACCTCCTCGGGCGGGCGGTAACGCGCCGCGTCATCGGCGGTCGTGTGATCGCTAAGGCGATAGGTCACGGCCTCGATCAAGCGCGGCCCGGCGCCGGCGCGGGCCTGCGCGATCGCATCCTCGGCTGAGGCGCGCACCGCGATGACGTCGTTGCCATCCACCTGCTCGCCGGAAAAGCCCGCGGCGATCGCCTTCTGCGCCAGCGTCTGCGACGCCGTTTGCAGCTTCAGCGGCACGGAGATCGCCCACTGATTATTGTTGGCGACGAACACCAGGGGCAACTTGTGTACGCCGGCGAAGTTCATCGCCTCCCACACGTCGCCCTTGGAGGTGGCGCCATCGCCGAATAGGCACACTGCGACGCGCGGCTCCTTTCTGAGCTTGAATGCGTAGGCGACGCCGGCGGCGTGCGGCGCCTGGGATCCGACTGGGATGCAATACGGAAAATCGTGGGCGGGGCCGGAGGAAAGGTTGCCGCGCTCATCGCCGCCCCAAAACAGCAGGATCTCCTCCATCTTCGTCCCGCGCCACAGCAGCGTGCCGTTGTCGCGATAGGAGGGAAGCACGACATCCTCCGCACGCATGGCGCTAGCGATGCCGACCGAAACCGCCTCTTGGCCGAGCGAAACGGCGTAGGTCCCGAGCCGCCCGGTGCGTTGCAGCGACACGGCCTTGAGATCAAAGGCTCGCGTCAGCACCATGCCGCGATAAAGGGAGAGCAGGACGCCGGTGTCGGAGGCAAAGCTCGGGAGCGGTCGAAGGACCGTGCCGTCCGGTGCGAGATAGCTGCGCCGATGCACCTCGAAGCGAGCAATGACGGGAAGCCCTTCGTCGGCCATGGCTCTTTATCCCTCAATTTCTGTGCTTTTGCTTGCCTCGCGGCGACGGGAACGCCTGCCTCGCCATTGCAACGGGGTTTGCGATCAAGCTTAGGGACTCCGCGCCCGCACACAAGCTTTTAGGCGCAACGGCAGGCGGGCGTGGCGCCCCGTGCCGGGACCAGCGTCGGTTGGGTGCAAACTCGACCCAACGCGCCGGTCCTGAGGTTAAAATAGGAACCGCGTTCGCTCTCCAGGCGATCGCGATGGGCCGCGGATTCCTTGCGCGGCAGGCATCGTGTGCGAAGGTGGCAGCATGGACCCGGCGACAAGCGCATTGCTGACCGATCTCTACCAGCTCAACATGATGCAGGCCTATCTCGATCGCGGTGAGACCAAGACCGCGAGCTTCGAATTCTTCGTGCGCAAGCTTCCTAGCCAGCGCGGCTTTCTGATTGCGGC
This sequence comes from Pseudomonadota bacterium, assembly GCA_046725125.1. Lineage (GTDB taxonomy): Bacteria > Pseudomonadota > Alphaproteobacteria > Rhizobiales > Xanthobacteraceae > VAZQ01. The sequence continues at coordinate 1,443 of JBKOXY010000225.1, forward strand.
CGGGCTCGAACAGGTGCTCGAGTTTCTCGTGAACCTGCGCTTTGCGCCCGATGAGCTTGATTGGCTCGGGCGAACCGGACGGTTCGGCAAAGATTTCATCGATTATCTCGCCGGCTTGCGGTTTACCGGCGACATCCACGCCATGCCGGAAGGGACCGTGTTCTTTGCCGACGAACCGATCCTGCGCGTGACGGCCCCTTTGCCCGAGGCCCAGCTCGTCGAAACGCGCGTGATCAATCTCCTGCAATTCCAATCGATGATCGCCGCCAAGGCTGCCCGCATGGTGCTTGCCGCGCCGGGCAAGCGTCTCGTCGATTTCGGCCTGCGCCGTGCGCACGGCGCCGAGGCCGGCCTGCTGGCCGCGCGCGCGAGCTACATCGCGGGCTTTGCCGGTACCGCCACGGTACTGGCCGATAAGCTATTCGGCATCCCCATCTTCGGGACCATGGCGCATTCGTACGTCCAGATGCACGACGATGAGGCCGAGGCATTCGAGAATTTCGCCCGCGCGCGGCCCAAGAATCTGACCCTGCTCATCGACACCTACGATACCGAGGCCGCGGCGCGTAAGGTTGTGGCGCTCGCGCCCCGGCTTAAAGCCGCGGGCATCGCGGTGGGCGGTGTGCGTCTCGACAGCGGCGACCTCGTCGCGCTGTCCAAGAACGTACGGTGCATCCTCGACGAAGGCGGGCTCGGCGACGTGACCATCTTCGCCAGCGGCGGCATCGATGAGAACTCGATCGCGCATATGATCCGCGCGGGCGCGCCCATCGACGGGTTCGGCATCGGAAGCAGTCTGACCACCTCGTCCGACGCGCCGGGGCTCGATTGCGCCTACAAGCTCGAGGAATACGCCGGGGTCGCGCGGCGCAAGCGCTCTGCCGGCAAAGCCACCTGGCCTGGCCGCAAGCAGGTGTGGCGCCGCTTCGCTTCGGACGGCCGCATGGCGGGCGACGTCCTGTCCGTGGAGGATGACGATCGCTCCGGCGAGCCACTGATCGAATTGGTGATGCAAGCGGGAAAGCGTCTCGAGCCGTGGCCCACGCTTGCCGAGATTCGAGCGCGAGCGGCGCAGGACCTCGCGCACCTGCCCGAGCCTCTGCGCAGGCTCGAACCCGACGCATCTTATCCCGTCGAGGTGAGCGAAGCCCTGAGACGGCTTGCTGCCGAAGTCGATGGACGCCTGGCGCACAAGCAGGAGGCGAAGTGATGACCGACACGATCACGGTTGGCGAAAGCGACGTCCTCCTGGTCGTCGATGTCCAGAATGACTTCTGCCCGGGCGGCAAACTTGCCGTTCCGCGCGGCGATGAAGTCGTGCCGATCATCAATCGCGTCGCTACGCGCTTCAACCACGTGGTGTTGACGCAGGATTGGCATCCTCCCGGCCACCACTCGTTTGCATCGTGTCATCGCGACAAACGTCCATTCGAGACCGTCACGGTCGACTACGGAGAGCAAATCCTGTGGCCGGATCATTGCGTTCAAGGCACCGCCGGTGCGCAATTCCGCGACGACTTGCAGATTCCGCACGCCCAGCTCGTTTTGCGCAAGGGCTTCCGCTCTAGGATCGATTCCTACTCCGCCTTCTACGAGAATGACCGCAAGACCTCCACCGGCCTTGCCGGTTATCTGCGCGAGCGGGGCCTGACGCGAGTCTTCGTTGCTGGGCTCGCGCTCGATTTCTGCGTACGCTACTCGGCCGAGGACGCGCGCCGCGAGGGCTTTGCCGTGGTCGTGATTGAGGATGCTTGCCGCGGCATCGACGTCGAGGGCTCGGTCGCCGCCACGCGCGAACGCTTCGCGCCGTTGGGCATTACGGCTGTTGCGGCTGACGCCATCGCTTGAGCCGAACCGGTCTGACCGCAAGACCGATGACTTGGCGCCGAGGCGCCGCCGCAAGCGCAGCCCACAGCGCCGCCTATCTCCTCGGTCCGCCGGCGCGCAGCGAGTATCCGCGGGAAGGCCTTTCCCAATTTGGCCGCGCGTGTGAAGATTGAACGCCCGCCACCTGATGTCATGTCCGGTCTCCTTCGGCGGCCGATCCGTCAGCAGGCGAGGGGAAGTCGCCGCCAATCCCAAATCCCGGGCGGCGCGCAACGAGGAGGCGGCCCATGCGTTCGGCGCCGACTGGGGCCTCCGCCCGCCGTGTCGATGCATGTCTGAGCCGATGCGTCGCGCGTGCGCTTTTCGCCGCGATGGTCGCCCTGCCTTTGCCGGCGAGCGAAGTTGCGGCGGCGCCGCGCGCGGTGGTGCTCGAGATCGACGGTGCGATTGGTCCGGCGGTTGCCGACTACGTTGTGCGTGAGCTTCGTGGGACCGGGCAGCCCGACACGCGCCTCGTCATCTTGCGCATGAATACGCCGGGTGGTCTCGACACGTCCATGCGCACCATCATTCGCGCCATCCTGTCCTCGCCGGTGCCGGTTGCCGCTTATGTGGCACCGAGCGGCGCCCGGGCGGCGAGTGCCGGCACCTACATCACCTATGCGTGCACGATCGCCGCCATGGCTCCAGGCACCAACCTCGGTGCCGCCACCCCGATCCAATTGGGACGGGTCCCGCGCCTTCCGGGCGGTGCTCCGGAACAGCCGGCCGGGCAAAAAAGCAAAGAGAAAGGGAGCGAGGGTAACACGAGCCCCGCCGCCGAGCCGGCGGACACCGAGACCCGCAAGGCGGTGAACGACGCCGTGGCCTACATCCGCGGCTTGGCCGAGCTCAATGACCGCAACGCCGACTGGGCGGCGGAGGCGGTGCGCACGGCGGTCAGCCTCCCGGCATCCGAGGCGCTCAAGCTTCACGTCATCGACGTGATCGCCGATGACGTGCCTGATCTCCTGCGCAAGATCGATGGACGGACGGTGAAGGTGGCGGGAAAAGCCGAACGCTTGGCGACGGCGGGACTCGACGTGGTGACGGCGGCGGCGGACTGGCGGACCGAGCTGCTCGCCGTCATCACCGATCCGAACGTGGCTTTCATATTGATGCTGATCGGCGTGTACGGTCTGATATTCGAATTCCTCAATCCGGGGGCGGTCGCCCCTGGTCTGATCGGGAGCATCAGCCTCTTGGTCGCGCTCTATGCGCTTAACCTGCTCCCTATCAACTATGCCGGCGCGGCGCTGGTGCTCCTCGGTATCGGTCTGATGGTGGCCGAGGCCCATATCGGCTCCTTCGGCGTCATTGGTGTCGGCGGTATCGTCGCGTTCGTGATCGGCGCGATCATGATGTTTCCCTCCGGTGCGCCGGGCTTCACCCTCTCGCTTTCGGTGGTCGGCGCGGCCACGGTCGCGACCGCCGCCCTGTTCCTGCTGGTGCTCACGATGCTGCTGCGGTCGCGGCGGCGTCCCGTCGTCACCGGCAAGGAGGGGCTGCTCGGTGCCGAGGGCGAGACGGTGGCGTGGGACGGAGACGAGGGAAGAGTGCGGGTCAACGGGGAGATCTGGCGTGCGCGCGCTCACCGGCCGCTGCAGCCGGGGGCTCGCATCAAAGTCATCAACCGCGAGGGCCTCGTTCTCGTCGTCGAACCGGCCTGACGATCCCCCACCGACCACAAGGAGGAAGACCAATGCTTTCCCTCGCCACCATCGCCGTTCTCGCGATTTTCATCGTGATCATCTTGTTCTCGGCGGTCCGCATCCTGCGCGAATACGAACGCGGCGTCGTGTTCACGCTCGGGCGTTACACCGGCACCAAGGGACCGGGGTTCTTCCTGCTCGTGCCGCTGGTGCAGCAGATGGTGCGGGTCGATCTTCGCGTGGTGGTCGACGAGGTGCCGACCCAGGACGTGATTTCGCGCGACAACGTATCGGTCAAAGTGAATGCCGTGATCTACTTCCGCGTCGTCGACGCCGAGCGGGCGGTGATTCAGGTCTACAACTATCTCGCCGCAACCAGCCAGCTTGCGCAGACCACGCTGCGCTGGGTGCTGGGCAAGCACGACCTCGACCAGATGTTGGCCGAGCGAGACAAGCTCAACGCCGACATCCAGGACGTGCTCGACAAGCAGACCGAGGGGTGGGGTATCAAGGTGTCGACCGTGGAGATCAAGCGCATCGATCTCGACGAGAGCATGATCCGAGCGATCGCCCGCCAAGCCGAGGCCGAACGCATCCGCCGCGCCAAGATCATCAATGCGGAGGGAGAGCAGCAGGCGGCGCAAAAGCTGCTCGACGCCGCTCAAATCCTGGCGCCGGTGCCACAGGCGATGCAGCTGCGTTATCTCGCGACCTTGTTCGATATCGCGGGTGAGCGCAGCTCGACCATCGTGTTTCCGTTCCCGATCGAGATGATGCAGGCTTGGACATCGCATGCCCCCGCGGCAAAGGGGTGAGCTGTTTGTGCGCGGCCGCGCGGCCGCGCGGACGAGGACCGGTGGCGCGATGAAAAAAAGGCCGCTTGACGTTACAAGCGGCCCAAGTTTGGGAGGAACGCGACGGACGAACTGATGCCGCCCATCGCACCAGTTCATTTGCGAAGCGCGTCATTGAAATTCAAGTGCCATCCATCGGCGCACCTCGTCGCTTCGGAATTTTTGCTGAGGAATCTCGATTTCGGGCGTCCGTCCTCGGCAAAATCGGCGACCTCGCATGCGCGCAGCACATGCCTGCCGCTCATCCGCGCCACGCGGCTTCGACTTCGCGCCGGAGTAGATCCTCCCGGTCGATGTATCGAGGAGAGAAATGAAACGGCACCAGCCGGGAAACGCCGGCGTTCTTTGCGAGCGAGCCCGCCTGCGCAGCGGTGAGATGGCGCCTTTCGGCGGCGAGCCCGGCGTCCTCGTCCAGGAATGCTGTCTCGATGAAGAGCTGGTCGGCGCCGTGCGCCAACTCGGTAATGCGTGCAATGTTCGATGCATGGAAAGCGGCGTCGACCACGTAGGCGATTCTGTGTCCACGCGCGCTGCGCAGCGCGTGCTGCTTGAGCACGCCGAGGGGAACGGAAAGATCGTCGCGGATGAGAATTGGGCTGTCGTCCGGCGCCCCGCGCCTCACCGCGCGCTTCGCTTCATTCAGCCAGGGACCGACCGGAAGCTCGAGCAAATCGAGGCCCGCTCGCCACACGTTGATCCGTAGTTTTTCCTGGAAGGCGAGGGCCAGGCAGGGCGTTCCGTGATCGAGCACGACGCTCTCGATGCGAAACTCCTCTTCGTCCAGCAGCGTGCCAGGCGCCAGCGGGGGTGACGCGAGCTCACGCCGGCGGAACGCCTCCCGCGCGCGGAACTCGCAAACACCGCCAACGGCGCCTCCCGTGAACTCGGCCGCCGTTAGCGCGAAGGCGAGCGAATCTTCATCCAGAAGATTCCAGTTATAGGCCCTCAATTTGTGCTCCACCTGATCGAGGAAGCCAGCCGGACCGACCAGGTGAAGAGGGCCGGTTCGGTGGAGGCACAGCCGCAACAGGCGATCGAAGCCGGCAAAATGATCCATGTGGGTGTGAGAAACGAAAGCGTGCGTGACGCGCAGGAGTTCGCGCGCGGACAACGCCGTCACGTCGCCGAGGTCGAACAGCAGCGCCCGACGGCCGAAACGGAAATCGATGAACAGCGCGGGATCCGAAAAGGGATCATTGACGAGCCGAGGTTGCACGAGCCAAGTCACATCATCCCCTTCCATTTAGGGCACACCGCGGTCGCGCGAGAACGGCCCTCAGGGATGGAGCCTTGTGTACGTTATTGATTGACGCATAGGCGCCGAAGATGCCGCCGCGGCGAGTACCTCGATTCCGAAGGTCGCCAAGCCCTGGCGGCACATTCTGGCATGTTCATGGAACCAAGGGCATGCAAGCAGCGTTTGCCACCCGGCCAACACTGCCGAGCGCGGAATGCCCAACGGAATGCTCAGCTGCGCCACGTGCGGAAGATCCCTCGAGGCGACCGCAGCCTGGAAAGGCAACGGTGCACATTATTACTGCAACGACTTCTGTGCCGAAGCCGAAACGATCGAATCTCCATCGCTCATTCCGAGCCTGACTGAGGACGTTTCCGCTCGTACCGAAGCCATGACC
>JBKOXY010000198.1:0-1515 GCA_046725125.1 Pseudomonadota bacterium
AGCGCGTCCGCGGTGGTGAGTTTCATGCGCCGGAGCTCGTCGGCGGACAGCCGATACAAGGGCTCCCACGGGGGAACCCGCAGGGCCGTTTCCAGCAACTCGCCGCTGCCGCCCATTTCCATGGTGTATTGCACGAGGCGCCCGATGTCGCGCTGGACGATGTTGAGCTCCTCGGCCGAATAGTTCGATTCCAGCGCCTGCTTGCGCTTCTTGCCGAGCCAGATCTGATGGACGAGGACGTGCGCCTCCGGCGGCACGTAGCGGCGCTCGCCGGCCAGCAGCAGGAAGGCGCACATGGATTCGCAATTGCCGTAGGGCGACAGCGTGGCGCGACGATCGCCGTCGCGGCCCGGCGGCAACGCCGTCGTCTTGCCGATGGTGGTGATCATGCCAAGGCTTCGAATGGCGCGGCCGAGCGCAAGCGTGCCCAAGACCGAGCCGCCGTCGGAATCGAGAACCAGAATCGCTCCGCCTGCGTTGGGATCCTTGGCGAAGGTCTCGAACTCGCGCGGCGTGTCGGCGGTGATGTAACCGATGGCGGAAATCCAGACACGGCAGTTCGCTCCGCACGCGTGGGCCGGTCCCTCGCGCCGCCATTCGAAGCGCATCGGCGCGCTTCCGCTGTCGTCCTGGGGCGTGGGCGGGGCGGAGGATGCCTGGACGATGCCACACGCAAGCGCGAATGCGCTCCAAAAAAGTCGGCGCATGCTGACCCTCATCAATGGCGCTTCGCGCGACGCTTCTTGATCGGCGTCGGTCGAAGGCGCCCCAGTGTCCCACAGATTGCCAGCCTCTTTTTAGAGGTGCCGGAGATTCGGGTCCAGTCCCAAACGTGGCCCAGACCGCCCAATCTTGACGCAGCCGCCATGACCCCCGGGCTGCCGCAATTATCTTGCGGGGGGTACAAAGATAAGGTCGCGGAGGCTGTTGCGCGGTGGAACCTGGATGAGCCTGCGAGGGCGCGTGAGTACGTTTCTGGGCTACCTTGCTCACGGCCCCGCGCTTGCCGCGCGTGGGCTGATCCAGGTCTACCGCCATAGCGTTGCAGCACTGATCGGGTTCAATTGCCGCCATCTGCCGACCTGCTCGACCTACGCCGATGAGGCGGTCGGCCGCTTCGGTCTGTGGGCGGGCGGCTGGATGACGCTAGCGCGGCTCTGCCGCTGTCATCCCTTGGGAACGTCCGGCCTCGATTTCGTGCCGGCATCATTGCCGGATCATGCGCGCTGGTATCTGCCCTGGCGCTACGGGCGCTGGCGCGGCACCAATTGCGCCGTCGACCCTGCGTCGCCGCGCGCCTGACCGTTTGCGACCCTTCTCGTCACGCTCGTTCAACCGTTCGAGGCGGCACACGGCGTTGCGCGGTGCGTGCACATCGTATAAGTCCTGGCGTCGCTTTGCCGCATATCCGGGCACGCGGCGACGACGGGAGGTCCGACGCCATCCAAGACAGCCCGGCCACGCTTACCTGCATTCGTAGGCAGCGAGTGAGCAACGGAGCGAATGATGGTCGCG
>JBKOXY010000096.1:0-5546 GCA_046725125.1 Pseudomonadota bacterium
AAGTGGCTGAAGGTGTGCAATCACATTCCCTGGCGGCGGCCTATCGGCTCGCTGAACTACCTGTTGTCGAGCCACGTCTGGCGGCAGGACCACAACGGCTTCAGCCATCAGGACCCGGGCTTCATAGATCACGTTGTCAACAAGAGGGCCGAGGTCGTCCGCGTCTACCTGCCGCCCGACGCCAACTGCCTGCTGTCGGTCACCGATCACTGCCTGCGCAGCCGGAATTACGTCAACGTCGTCGTCGCCGGCAAGCAGCCGGCACCTCAGTGGCTGACGATGGACGAGGCGGTCAAGCACTGCCAAGCTGGCCTCGGCATCTGGGAGTGGGCCAGCAACGACCAGGGCGGCGAGCCCGATGTCGTGATGGCCTGCTGCGGTGACGTGCCGACCTTGGAGACCCTGGCCGCCGTCGACCTCCTGCGAAGGCACGCCCCCGATCTGAAGGTCCGAGTCATCAATGTCGTCAATCTGATGAAGCTGCAGCCGTCGAGCGAACACCCGCACGGCCTCTCGGACCACGATTTCGACGCGCTGTTCACCACCGACAAGCCGATCATCTTTGCCTTCCACGGTTACCCGTCACTTATTCACCGGCTGACCTACCGCCGAACGGGTCACCCGAACATCCACGTGCGCGGCTACAAGGAAGAGGGCACCACCACGACGCCGTTCGATATGTGCGTGCTGAACGATCTCGATCGCTTCCACCTCGTAAGCGACGTCATCGACCGCGTGCCGAAGCTTGGGGCGCGCGCCGCTTACGCCAAGCAGGCGATCCGCGACAAGCTCATCGACCACAAAGAGTTCATCGCCCGGTACGGCGACGATATGCCCGAGATCACCGGCTGGCGGTGGGGGCAGGAAGCGGCTTCCGCGGGGGTGCATTCCACAGAGGCCGACAACGTCTGACCCTGGCGGAGGCGAACGTGAATGTGTTCGCGATCAGGCACGGGGAGACGGCGTGGAGTCTTACCGGGCAGCACACAGGGACGACGGACATCCCGTTGACCGACAACGGCCGTCGGCTTGCAGAGCGGATGCGGCCGGTACTCGCCAGGAATGCGTTTGAGCTCGTTCTCTGCAGCCCGATGCAGCGGGCACGAGAGACCTGCGAGCTGGCCGGCCTCGACGATAAGGCCGTCATCGACTCCGACCTGGTCGAGTGGAACTACGGCAAGTACGAGGGGCTGACGCCCAAGCAGATCGACGAGGTCGCGCCGGGCTGGCTGATCTTCCGAGATGGATGCCCGGGCGGCGAGGCGCCGGAACAAGTGGGTGCACGAGTGGACCGGGTGATCGCCCGGTCGCGCGCGGTTGACGGCGACATCGCGCTATTCGCGCACGGACATGTGCTGCGCGTGCTCGCGGCGCGCTGGATCGGGCTGCCCGCGGGCGGCGGCCAGCATTTTCTACTGGATACGGGTACCTTGTGTGTGCTCGGCTACTACCGCGAGATACCCGCCGTGCGGATCTGGAACGGGCCTCTCATCGACTAGAGCGCGGTGATCGGGCAGATCAGAAGCTGGAGGATTACCCGGTGATCGCATCAAAGGAAAGGGATGCCCTTTGGTAATAGGAGAGCGTTCGATGCGGCAGCCCAACAGCAGGCGCGTGATCACCCGCGACAAGTACGACGCCGTCCTTCTCGACCTCGACGGTGTGATAACGGACACCGCCAGCCTCCACGCGGCCTGTTGGAAACAGATGTTCGACGAGTACCTTCAGAAGCGTGCGACGCAGAGAGGCGAAGCATTTCGCCCCTTTGATCTCACCACGGACTACCGGCTCTATGTGGATGGGAAGCCCCGCTTCGACGGCGTTCGCGACTTCCTCACATCACGCGGTATCCAACTGCCCGAGGGAGGCCCAGACGACCCCCCACAGGTCGAAACGGTCGGCGGGCTCGGGAACCGCAAGAACGATTTGGTCAACGAGGTCATTGAAGACACGGGTGTGAAGCCTTACGAGGGAAGCGTCCAATTCATCCATCACCTCCGCCGCCATGGATTCAAAATCGCCGTCGTCACTTCGAGTCAGAACTGCGCGGCCGTCTTGAAGGCCGTCAAGTTGGACGCCTGCTTCGACGTACAAGTCGATGGCAACATGATCCAGGCGCAACAACTGGCGGGGAAACCCGCCCCGGACACGTACTTGATAGCGGCGAAGCTACTGGGCGTTGAGCCGGCACGGGCGGTTGTCATCGAGGATGCCATCTCGGGAGTCCAAGCTGGATTTAGCGGAAACTTCGGACTTGTGATCGGCGTCGCACGCAAGGGGAATGCCGAGGAGCTCAAGCAGCATGGCGCGCATCTGGTGGTAAGCGATCTCGGCGAACTGGTTGACTGACCAACGCCTCGCGCTGTCTTCGGAGAAACAGCCCGATGCTACATCATGAACGCCTCAGACCGCCATCCGATGATTACCCGGCCGACGAGTGGAACGTCATCGAAAAACGGTTTCACCCCGAGTTTCTAGCCCAGCTAGAAACGATGCTCGCGCTCGGCAACGGATACCTCGGCATGCGCGGGTGCCCGGAGGAAGGCGGCCCCAACGCTGAAAACTCCACCCTCATCAATGGATTCTATGAGACCCGGCCGATCGTATACGCAGAAGAAGCGTATGGCTTCGCGAAAACTGGCCAGACCATTTTCAGCGTGACCGACAGCAAAATCATCAAGCTCTTCGTCGACGACGAGCCCTTCTGGCTGCCCAATGCAAACCTCTTAAGTTACGACCGGCGGCTCAACATGAAGTCCGGGACGCTCGACCGCGAAATCCTTTGGGAGACGCCTGCAGGCAAACAGGTGTTGATCACATCCCGGCGTTTGATCTCTTTCGCCAATCGGCACGTGGCCGCCATCTCCTACCGCGTGACCCTCCTCAACGCGGCAGCCTCCCTAGTGATCTCTTCGGAGATGGCGGCGAATGACCCGAGCGCGCGCATCAACGGCGATGATCCGCGACAGTCGAAAGCCTTTTCAGGTCGGGTGCTCCATCAGCGAGCCAGCTATTCCAAAGACCGTCGCATCGTGCTGTGCCATGCGACTGAAAAGAGCCGCTTGACCCTGACATGTGCCACTGACAATGCGATAGAGAGCTCGTGTCCGCACGCCTACAAGGTTGTCCATACTGAGGACTTTGGCCAGGTTGCCTTCACAATCGAGGCCCGGCCCGGCTGTCCGATCCAGCTCACCAAATACATGGTCTATCATACCTCCCAGACGGCCTCGGCTGAAGAACTCTGCGGCCGCGCTGAGTGGACGCTGGATCGCGTAATGAACCAGGGTTTCCAGCAGCTGCTCGCCTCCCAAGAGCAGTACCTGGACGATTTCTGGCGCCGCAGCGATGTCCAAGTCAGGGATGTCCGGGAAGATCGCACAAAGCGCAGCACCGTGGAAATCCAGCAAGCGATTCGCTTCAATCTCTTTCACATCCTGCAGGCCTCCGCGCGCGCGGAAGGCACGGGTGTGCCGGCGAAAGGCCTCACCGGACAAGCGTATGAGGGGCATTACTTTTGGGACACTGAGATCTATCTGCTGCCGTTTCTGACGTATACCTCTCCCCGGATCGCCAGGAATCTGCTGACCTTCCGCTACAAGATGCTGCCGCAGGCACGAGCACGTGCCAGGCAATTGGGCCATCGCGGAGCCATGTTTCCGTGGCGCACCATCAGCGGAGAAGAAGCGTCGGCATACTACGCCGCCGGAACCGCACAGTACCACATCAACGCAGACATCATGTATGCGCTGCGCAAGTACGTGCAGGCGACCGGCGACGAGCTTTTCCTGCGGGACTGCGGCGCCGAGATGCTCGTGGAAACGGCACGCCTATGGCTGGACCTCGGTTTCTACTCGGACGCAAAAGGGGGAAAATTCTGCATCAACGGCGTCACCGGGCCCGATGAATACAACGCAGTCGTGAACAACAACGCATACACCAACTTGATGGCCCGAGAAAACCTGCGCTACGCGGCCCGGACTGTCGAATCCCTGCGGGTGACAGAGCCGGCTGCGTACAACGCGCTCGTGCGCAAAACGGCGCTCGAGCCCTCCGAGGTGGAGGCATGGAACCGCGCGGCGGAGAACATGTACGTGCCGTATGATGAGAAGCTGAAGATTATCCCGCAGGATGACAACTTTCTGGAGAAAGAGCCCTGGGACTTCCGGAACACACCGCGCGACCACTACCCGCTGCTGCTATTTTACCATCCGCTCAACATCTACCGGAAGCAAGTAATCAAACAGGCGGACGTGGTGCTGGCCATGTTCCTGTTGGGCAATGAGTTTTCCCTAGACGCGAAGAAACGCAACTTTGAATTCTACGACCCCTTGACCACGGGCGACTCATCGTTGTCGTCGTGCGTCGAGGCGATTATCGCTGGGCAGATCGGCGATATCGAGAAAGCGATTCGGTACGGGATGGCGGCGCTACTGATGGACCTGGCCGACGTCGGCGGTAACGTGAGGGACGGCTGTCATATCGCCTCGATGGGCGGAACTTGGATGGCGCTCACCTACGGGTTTGGCGGCATGCGCGACGATGACGGCACGTTGTCGTTCTGGCCCCATCGCGCGCCAGAGGACAACGCCATACTTCGGTTTCCGTTAACGTACCGCGGTCAGATGCTGCAGGTCGAAATCGGTCTTGAGAAAGTGCAATACGCACTGCGTGAGGGCGAATGTCTGGTCGTCCGCCATGAAACGGAAGAAATTCAGCTGACTCGCGAACATCCGTTGGCGGTTCGGGCGGTCAGCCGGAGGTGAGGAGACATCCTCATCCATGCGGCTATCGCGAAGTCGAAGCAGAAGAACCGAGTGGCAGGCACGCGCGTCAGGTGCCCGGCTCGAGATGGGGAGCGACGCGGATGCATGAGGCACTGGAACCGACGCAAGACCCTGGCTGGCTCCTGAGCCATCAAGGCTACAACGTCTTGACCGAGAGCGCCATCGAATCCCGCCTCGCGTTCGGCAACGGATTCTTGGGCATGCGCGCCGCCCGCTCGGTCAGTCGAGGCCCGACCTGGGTAGCCTGGCTAGGATATAGCAGATGGGCATCTTGGCCGCGCTGCTACGTCGCCGGCCTGTTCGACATGCCCAACACCGAGCCGCCAGTGCCGGCGCTGGTGCCTGTCGCCGATTGGTCCCGCGTGCGCATTCTGCTGGACGGAGAGCCGCTGTTGGCGCGCGAGGGCGAAGTGATCCTCGGCACCCGCCAGCTCGACATGCGCCGCGGCCTACTGCTGTCGGCGTGGACGCATCGCACCCCGGCAGGCATCACCGCGACCGGGCGTGAACTGCGTCTCCTGTCGCTGGCGGACCGCGCGGCGGGGCTGCAATTTCTGCAACTCGCGCTGGATCGCGACGGCATCGACGTGAGGCTGGAGGCCAGTTTCGCGATGGCCGGCCTTGGCATGGAGCCAGTGCGGCTGGAGCAAGACCTCGGCGCCTGGCGCACCGAAGGCACGCGCAAGGGCGTGGCGATGACGGGCGCCGCGACGCTGCGGCTCGCTGGCGAACCGCTTGCCCCCGATCGCCCGTTCTCGC
>JBKOXY010000438.1:0-9465 GCA_046725125.1 Pseudomonadota bacterium
GCCGTCGATCAGCACGGTGCAGGCGCCGCATTGCGCCAGCCCGCAGCCGAATTTCGCGCCGTTGAGCTCGAGATCGTTGCGAAGCACGTAGAGCAACGGCGTGTCCGGCTCGGCGGGAACCGAGCGGCTCACCCCATTGACCTTGAGGTCGATGGCCATGCTGGGCGTCTCCCACACTCCGCCGACCGCATAGGCCGGGGCCGGCCGCGCCGTTCTTGTTTAGACGGGTTTTATTCTGCGCCGATGCGGGCGCGGCGTCGAGGCCCTTGTGGAGCTGTGAGACCGAGGCGACGAATCAGCTCCCCTTCGAACTTCTGGTCCGTCTACCCCCACGCGCTACGAAGACGCTACGTCGCCCCGCGCCCAGCTTTCGCGCGCGGCGGCGCGGAAATCCGCGAACGTTCCGGCCACGATCGCCGTCCGCATGTCGGCCATCAGTTCTTGGTAATAGGCGAGGTTGATCGTCGTGAGCAGGATCGCGCCGAGCATCTCGTTGGCCTTGACGAGGTGGTGGAGATAGGCGCGCGAATAGTCGCGCGCGGCGGCGCAGGCACTCGCCGCGTCGATCGGGCGCGGGTCGTCGGCGTGGCGCGCATTCTTGAGATTGATCGGCCCGAAGCGGGTGAAGGCGAGCCCGTGGCGGCCGTTGCGCGTCGGCAAGACGCAGTCGAACATGTCGATGCCGCGTGCCACCGCCTCGACGAGGTCCTCGGGCGTGCCGACTCCCATGAGATAGCGCGGCCGTTCGGCGGGGAGCGCGGCCGCCACGGCCTCGACGATGCGCAGCATCACCTGCTGCGGCTCGCCCACGGCAAGCCCACCGATGGCATAGCCCTGGAAGCCCATATCGGTGACGACGCGGGCGCTCTCTGCGCGCAGCTGCAGATCGTCGCCGCCTTGCACGATGGCGAATAGCGCGGGGCCGGGCGTGCGCTCGAAGGCGCGCTTGCTGCGCTCGGCCCAGGCGAGCGAAAGCTGCATGGCGCGACGGAGTTCGGCCTGCGACGCCGGCAGCTGCAGGCATTCGTCGAGCTGCATGGCGATGTCGGAGCCGAGCAGATGCTGGACCTCGATCGCGCGCTCGGGAGACAATTCAACGATGGCGCCGTCGAGGTGGGAGCGGAAAGTCACGCCTTTGTCCTCGACCTTGCGCAGCTGCGACAGCGACATAACCTGGAAGCCGCCGGAATCGGTGAGGATCGCCCGCGGCCAATTCATGAATCGGTGCAGGCCGCCGAGTGCTGCGATGCGTTCGGCGCCCGGCCGCAGCATCAGGTGATAGGTGTTGGCAAGCACGATGTCGGCGCCGCTTGCGCGCACCGCCTCGGGCGCAAGGCCTTTCACCGTTGCCTGGGTCCCGATCGGCAAGAACGCCGGGGTGGCGACTGGGCCGTGCGGCGTCGCGATCTCGCCGCGGCGGGCAACGCCATCGGTGGCAAGCAGGCGGAACGAGAAGGCGTCAAGCATCGGTGCAGGCGAACTACACTCGTCCTTCGTGGGTTGCACTGGTACCAGCTCCACGGCCGCGATGATTCCACAGAAGCTCTATCAAAGCTGCCCGCACCGCGTCAGGCCTCGAGCAATGTCAGCAGCCCCTGGAGCAATTGCGTCGGGCACGGCGGGCAGCCGCGAATGTGTAGGTCGACGGGTACCACGCCAGAGACCCCGCCGACGACCGCGTAGCTGCCGGAAAAAATACCGCCGTCCACCGCGCAGTCCCCGACCGCGACCACCCATTTGGGATCGGGCGTAGCATTATACGTGCGCTCGAGCGCCTCGCGCATGTTCCTGGTGACCGGCCCCGTCACGAGCAGCACGTCGGCGTGGCGCGGCGACGCCACGAAGTGCAGCCCGAAGCGTTCGAGATCATAGAAGGCGTTGTTGAGCGCGTGGATCTCGAGTTCGCAGCCGTTGCATGAGCCGGCATCAACCTCCCGAATCGAGAGACTGCGGCCCAAACGCCGCCGCGCCGCACGCTCGACGCTGGCGCCCAACTCGGCAAGCATCGCCTCGTCCTTGACCGGCGCTGCTTCGGTCAGGGGACGGCGTATCAGACTGTCGAACAAAATCCTGCGCATGCCGTGATCTTAGAGATCGTGACCGGAATAAGAGCAGTTGAACGATTTGTTGCACAGTGGGAAGTCGGCGACGATATTGCCCTCGATCACGGCTTCCAACAGCGGCCATTGAAACCAGGACGGATCGCGCAGGTGACAACGCGCGAGGCGGCCGCGTTCGAGTCGCATCCACACCAGCACGTCACCGCGAAACGCTTCCGCCATTCCGAGACCTTCGCGCGCCTCGCCAGCCGGATCGATCGCGACCCGAATGGCGCCTGCGGGCAGACGTCGCAAGATCTGATCTATCAACCCGAGGCTCTGCTCGACCTCGCGAATGCGCACCCAGACGCGGGCGTTGACGTCACCGGCGTCGAACACGGGAACGTCGAAATCGAGCCGATCGTAGGGCGGGTAGCCGGGCATCTTGCGCGCATCGAAGGCGCGGCCGCTGGCACGCCCGATATAACCGCCGGCGCCGAATTGCCGTGCCAGCTCGCCGCGCAGAACTCCTGTAGCGGCGGTGCGGTCCTGGAGCGAGGCGGTATTGTCATAGAGCTCGACGAGTCGCGGGAACAAGCGCCGGATCTCCTCCAACAATGCCGCCACCTCGGTGCTGCAGCTCGCACCGAGATCACGAGCGACGCCGCCGGGCACCACGGCGTCCATCATGAGCCGATGGCCGAAGCACGACTCCGCGGCGCGCAAGGTTTTTTCGCGCAGGATGCCGCACTGGGCGTGCATGAGCGAGAACGACGCATCATTGCAGATGGCCCCGATATCCCCAAAATGATTGGCGAGACGTTCGAGCTCTGCCATCAGCGCCCGCAGATAGATCGCACGGGGCGGAACCTCGACGTCCATCGCCGCCTCGACTGCATGAGCAAAGGCAAGCGCGTAAGCAACCGTGCTGTCGCCCGAGGTGCGGCCGGCTAAACGTGCGGCCGTATCGGGGATGGCGCCCACCATCAGCGCCTCGATGCCCTTGTGCACATAACCAAGGCGCTGCTCCAACCGAACCACCGTCTCGCCGTTGGCGGTAAAACGGAAATGCCCGGGCTCGATGATGCCGGCATGAACCGGGCCGACGGGAATTTGGTGCAGGCCCTCACCAGCGGTGGGCAGGAAGGGGTAAGGCGCGCACCTCGCTGGAGCGGCACGACGTTCTCCAAGCGGGTGCTGCACATCCCAAAAACCGAGATCGAGCCAAGGCCGCGTGTCAGGCAAGCCGACCGGTTCGAAACCGTAGAGATCGCGCACCGCACGCTCCAGGCGAATGGCCGGGGGGTGGAGCGCGCCGACGGACGGAAAATGTCCGTCCGGACACGGCATGGTGACGACCGCGATCTCGCGCGCACCCTCGTCGAGCACCGCCATGTGCACCGCGTCGGTGTCACCCCACAGGCCCAGCAGCGTCCAATATCCAGCGGACAACTGACTTGCGGCAAAACGCCAGCCGTCTTCGTTCACCACCAGCCGCGAGCACGGACGATGTCCCGCGATTTTCCTGCCTTCGATCGTGCCGAGCAGCGTGGGCATCGGTTTATCCCAAAAGCTTCGCCACGTTCTCAAACCAAGCGACCAGCACCGGCGGTATGTAAATTCCGGCCGCGAATACGAGCGCGAGATGCGCAAACATCGGCACATAGGAGGCCTCGGCCTTCGCGGTGGCGCCGCGGGGCTCGCCGAATGCGATGGTGTTCAATCGCAGGAACAGCCCGGCGACGCCGATCAGGATGCCCAATACGAGTACGATCGCCAGCCAGGGCACGCGCGCAAAGGTCGACGTCACCACCAGGAACTCGCTCATGAAGATGCCGAGCGGCGGCAGTCCGGCGATGGCGACAACGCCGAGCACCAGCCCCCAGCCGAGCACCGGGTTGGTCTCGGTAAGCCCGCCCATATCCGCGATGCGCTGGGTCCCCTTGACCTGGGCAATGTGACCGACCGCGAAGAAGATTGCCGATTTCGTCAGCGAATGCATGGTCATGTGCAGGAGGCCGGCGAAGTTCGCAAGCGGGCCGCCCATACCGAAGGCAAAGGTAATGATGCCCATATGCTCGATCGACGAATAGGCGAACATGCGCTTGATGTCGCGCCGGCGGTAGAGCATGAACGCCGCAAAAACCAGCGAGATGAGCCCCATGGTCACCATCAGGGGACCCGGCGCGAGCGCGGCCGGATTGAGTGCGAGCAGCATCTTGAACCGCAGCAAAGCGTAGAGCGCGACATTGAGGAGGAGTCCCGAGAGCACCGCCGATATCGGAGTCGGACCCTCGGCATGGGCGTCGGGCAGCCAGGCGTGCAGGGGCGCTAGCCCGACCTTGGTGCCGTAGCCGAGCAGCAGGAACACGAAGGCGACATTGAGCAGCGCCGGATCGAACGCCCCCGCGCGCGTGACCAGCACGGTCCATACCATGGCGTTAAGTCCCTCTCCGAGGACAGGACGCGCCGCCATATAGACCAGGATGGTACCGAACAGCGCGAGCGCGATGCCGACGCTGCCAAGGATGAAGTATTTCCACGCCGCTTCGAGCGCCTCGTGGGTGCGATAGATACCGACCATGAGCACGGTGGTCAGCGTCGCAAGCTCGATCGCCACCCACATCATGCCGATATTGTTGGCGATGAGCGCGAGATTCATCGCGAACATCAGCAGCTGATACATCGCGTGATAGAAGCGCAGGAACCTCGGCGTGAGCCGGCCGATGTCGAGCTCATGGCCGATATAGCTCGCGCTGAATACGCTGGTTGTGAAGCCGACGAACGTAGTCAGCACGATGAAGACGTTGTTGAGGTCATCCACCAGCAGATACGGGGTCGGCTGCGGGCGGCCGAAGAATAGCGAGACCGCGGCAAGGAAGGTCAGGAACGTCGCAATCACATTGAGCGTCGCCGTCAGCCGGTATCCCGGCAGCGCCACGAGCAGCGCCGCCGCCAGCGCTGGAATTCCGAGAACGGCGGTGACCGGTTCGAACAGTCCCGTCATCCGCGCTCTCCGCGGAAGCGGTCGAGCGCCTGCAAGTCGACCGTGTCGAAGCGCTCGCGGATGCGGAACAGGAAAATGCCGATCACGATGAAAGCGATGAGGATCGAGAAGGCGATGCTGATTTCGACCACCAGCGGCATGCCCTTGGCGCCGGTCGCGGCAAGCACGAGGCCGTTCTCGAGTGACATGAAGCCGACGATCTGACTCACGGCGTTCCGCCGCGTCACCATCATCAAGAGGCCGAGCAGCACGACCGCGAGCGCAAAAGCCAGATCTTCGCGTGCGAGCGGGTCGGCCTCAGCCGTCACCCGCAACATCACCACCATCGAAAGCGCGACCAGGCCCATGCCCAGCAGCATGGCAGAGCCCACGCCGACCACCTTTTCGATTTCGCGGTGAATACCGAGGCGCACGATGATGCGATGAAGCGCGACGGGAATGATGATCGCCTTGAAGATGAGCGCGATCGCCGCAGTCACGTAAAGGTGCGGCGCATTTTGGATGTAGGCCTGCCAGGCCACTGAGAGCGCCAACACCAACGCATGGAGCGCGTACATGTTCAGCAGCGCATAGAGTCGGTCCTGATAGAGTTCGAGGAAGCTCACCAGCACCAGCGTGCCTGCGAGCAGGTGAGCGACGTCAAAGGTCAGGCCGCGCATCACAGGCTCCGCGAGACAAACAGAAGAAGCGTTGCGAGCAGGCCGAGCATCAACGCGGCGCCCAGGAATTCCGGCACGCGGAACACGCGCATCTTGGCAATCGATGTCTCGAACAGCGCGAGCAGCGAACCGGCGACGGTAAGCTTGGCGATGTAGGCGACGAGCCCGATCACCAGCAACCCAAGTCCGGCGCCCGACGGCACCAAGCCCCAGGGCACGAACAGACAAGCGATCAGCGAAATATAGAGCAGCAGCTTCAACGACGCGGAAAGCTCGATCAGCGCCAAGTGCCGCCCGGAATATTCGAGCACCATGGCCTCATGCACCATGGTCAATTCGAGGTGGGTCGCCGGATTGTCGACTGGAATGCGCGCATTTTCTGCGATTGCCACCATGATCAAGGCGAGCAGCGCAAGCCCCAGCGATACCCGCAGCCCCACCTCGGACGAAACCAGGAAACCCGCCATCGTCGAGAGCTGCGTCGAACCGGCAATCAGCGCGAGCGTAAAGATGATCATGATCATCGCCGGTTCCGCCAGCGAGGCAATCATCACCTCTCGACTGGAGCCGATGCCGCCGAAGCTGGTACCGACATCGAGCCCTGCCAGCGCCAGGAAGAAGCGGGCACTGCCGAGGAGCGCAACGATGGCAATGAGATCGGCGGACCAGGAAAACAGGAGTCCGGTCCGGAAGGTCGGCACCAGCGATGCCGCCACCCAAGTGGCGGCAAAAATAAGATAGGGAATGACCCGGAACAGCCACGAGGCATTCTCCGCGAGCACCACCTCCTTGCGCATCAACCGCACAAGGTCGCGATAGGGCTGGACGAGCGGCGGTCCTCGCCGGAGCAAGAGGCGGGCCTTCACCTTGCGCGTGAAGCCGGTGAGCAGCGGCGCCAGCAGCAGCACCAGCAGCATCTGTGCGCCCTGAACGCCGAAATCGAAAATCACGGCCATATCGCAAGCACCAGCAACAAGAGCACAAGCGCGGCAAAGACCAGGCTGAGGAATTGTCGAATGGTCAGAAACTGCAGATGATTGAGCCTGTCGGCGGCAAAACCGATGCCGCCCGCAATTGGCGCATAGAGCGCGTCCCAAACGAGATCATGCAATTCCACCGTGAGCCGCGCTGGTCGCCCATCGCCTGGCGGCGGGAACTCGACGTGCTCGCAGGCGCGAAACACGACGGTACCAAACACCCGGCGGATCGGCTGCGCGAAGCTCGACGCGGTATACTGGGTCGCGGGATTTACATCAGGATATCCGCAGTCCCAGGGTGGCGCGCGGCGCAACTTGTCGGAGGCCAGCCGATGGATCGCCCAGGCCGCGAACGCGCCCGATAGCACCATGAAAATGAAGACCAAGAGACCGTTATAGGAGCTGCGGCTCTCGGCAATCGGCACTATCGAGAGCCAATCGACGCTTCCTTGCACCGGCATGCGGTCGCCCACCAGGCCCTCTACCACGGGCGCCAGTGCATCGATGAAGAAGCCGGGCAGGATGCCGGCAACGAGGCAGAGCGTGGCGAAAAAGAACATCGCCGCCAGAGAGAAGCGATCCGTTTCGCGCGCGCGCTCGGCCGCGGGCGTGCGGGCGCGACCGAGGAAGGTCACACCGAATGCCTTGACGAAGCAGGCCGCGGCAAGCGCCGCCGAGAGTGCAAGAAGCGCGCCCACCGCCGGCACCAGGAGCTTGAGGCCCCAGGATGGGAGTTGTGGGCTGAGGAGGATCGCCTGAAAGGTCAGCCATTCGGAGACGAAGCCGTTGAGCGGCGGCAACGCCGAGATCGCCGCGCAGCCGACGAGAAAAACGAAAGCCGTCTGCGGCATGCGATGGATAAGGCCCCCGAGGTGCTCCATATCGCGCTCCCCGGTGCTGGTCAGCACCGCCCCGGCGCCGAAGAACAGCAGGCTCTTGAACACCGAATGATTGAACACGTGCAGCAGGCCGGCCGTGAGCGCGAGCGCAGCCGCCCACGCCATTCCGTGCGCCTTGAAGGCGAGCGCAAGGCCAAGTCCGATGAAAATGATCCCGATGTTCTCAACCGTGTGGTACGCGAGCAGCCGCTTGAGGTCGTGTTGCATCAGTGCGTAAAGCACGCCCATCACCGCGGTGATCCCGCCGAGCGCCAGCACCAGCATGCTCCACCACCAGGCGGGCGTGCCGATGAGGTCGAACACGATGCGCACGAAGCCGTAGACGGCGACCTTGGTCATCACCCCGCTCATCAGCGCCGAGACGTGGCTCGGCGCTGCCGGATGCGCGAGCGGCAACCAGACGTGCAGCGGCACGAGGCCGGCTTTGGAGCCGGCGCCGATCAGCGCAAGGATCAAAATGGAGGTGGCAAGCGCCGTCGAGGGATGCGCTCCGCGGATGTCGGCAAAGGCATAACCGCCATCGGGCCCCGCCAGCAGGCCGAAGGTAAGCAGCAGCGCGAGCGTGCCGAAGCTCGCCATGATCAAGTAGACGTATCCCGCGCGGACGTTGTCGCTGACGCGATGATGTGCCATGACCAGCGCCCACGACGACAACGACATGAATTCCCATGACACTAGAAAAGTGAACGCGTCATCGGCGAGTACCACGATGCTCATGCCGGCGAGAAACGCCGGATAGAACGGCAGCACCCGGCGCGAAGCATCCTCGTGGCGACCGTATCCGAGCGCGAACAGGCTGGCCGCGGCCGCGCCGAGATTGACCACGGCAAGGAAAAAGGCCGAAAGCGCATCGAGACGGAAATGCGCTCCGAGCCACGGGATTCCTAACGGAAGGGTGGCGGCCAAGGGGTCATAAGAGATGCCGAGCAGAGCAAGGAGCGCGATCGAGAACAGCGCCAGCGACGCGATCAGACAAACGCCGTAGATGATGAGCCGCGCGCGCGCAGCGTCGGCGATCACGACGGCAAGCGCGGCCGTCCCGATGAGCACGGCGGCACACGCCAGTGCCAGGAGCACCATCGGTTATCCCCCCGTTCGGCGCGCCGGCGCGCCAGCGCATGGACGGTCGCAGCGCAATCCCGTGCCCCTCACCGCTTCAGCCGCACACCGCGCCCACCGGCATGACTGACTGCGCCTTCGCCGATCAGTTCGATCCCCCCAGCGTTTAGCGCGTCAACGAGCTTCATCAACGAGTCGACATTTCCCCTGATGACCCCCTCGCTCGCTTCCATGCGCTGGATCGTGGGCAGCGAGAGACCCGAGCGCTGGGCGAGTTCGCGTTGATCGATCTCCAGCAGCGCCCGCGCGGCCCGCATCTGAGCTCCGGTTATCATGTTTTAGATATCAGAATCGATATTCTTTATATCGCTATTCATGCGTAATCCATGGAAGACGAAAACACAAGGCCAACGGCATCCGCTTGCTCGGGAACCGCGCGGGGCTGTTGCGTCCAGCTGCCTAGGGCCGGAGCAGCAGGCAGGCATCTCCGTAGGAATAAAACCTGTAGTCCTCGCTGATCGCGTGGGCATAGGCGCGCTTGATCACCTCGAGCCCGCAAAACGCCGCCACCAGCATGAACAGGGTCGAACGCGGCAAATGGAAATTGGTCATCATCACATCGACCGCGTGAAAGCGGTAGCCCGGTGTGATGAACAAGGCGGTTTCGCCGTCGAACGGGTGGATGACGCCGTCGTCCCCGCTGGCGGTTTCCAAGAGCCGCAACGAGGTCGAGCCCGCCGCAACGATACGCCCGCCCGCCCGCCGCACCCGGTTGAGCGCGTCCGCGGTCTGCGCGGTCACGCTGCCGCGCTCAGCGTGCATGTG
>JBKOXY010000093.1:0-6339 GCA_046725125.1 Pseudomonadota bacterium
TGGCCGCATACGGCATGTACGGCGGCGACGTTCATTCCGCGAGCCTGATCACCGGCATCGGCCGCATCAGCGGCCGCGAATGCGTCGTCATCGCCAATGATGCCACCATCAAGGGCGGCACCTACTACCCGATGACGGTGAAGAAGCATCTGCGCGCGCAGGACATCGCGCGCGAGAACCACTTGCCGTGCGTCTACATGGTGGACTCCGGCGGCGCGTTCCTGCCGCTGCAGGACGAAATCTTCCCGGACGAGCGCCACTTCGGCCGCATCTTCTACAACCAAGCGCGCATGTCGGCGCTCGGCATTCCCCAGATCGCGATCGTGATGGGCTCCTGCACTGCCGGCGGCGCCTACGTGCCGGCGATGTCGGATCAGAGCATCATCGTGCGCCATCAAGGCACGATCTTCCTCGGCGGGCCTCCGCTCGTGAAGGCGGCAACCGGCGAAGACGTGAGCGCGGAGGAGCTGGGCGGCGCCGACGTGCACAGCCGGCAGTCCGGCGTCACCGATTATTACGCCACCGACGACGGTCACGCCATCGGCATCGCGCGGCGCATCATCGCCGGCCTCAACCGGGTGAAGCATTCATTTCTGGAAGTTCGCAAGGCGCAAGATCCCGTGTTCCCGGCGGACGATCTCTACGGCATCGTGCCCGCGGATCCGCGCACGCCTTACGACGTTCGCGACGTGATCGCGCGCATCGTCGACGCATCCGAGTTCGAGGAGTTCAAAGCGCTTTACGGCGAGACGCTCATTTGCGGCTTCGCCCATATCCACGGCTTCCCGATCGGCATCCTCGCCAATAACGGTATCCTGTTCAGCGAGAGTGCGCTCAAGGGCACGCATTTCATCGAGCTGGCGAGCCAGCGCAATATACCGCTGCTGTTTCTGCAGAACATCACCGGCTTCATGGTGGGACGCAAATACGAGGCCGGCGGCATCGCCAAGGACGGCGCCAAGATGGTGACGGCGGTCGCCACCACCAACGTGCCGAAATACACCGTCATCATCGGCGGCAGTTACGGCGCCGGCAATTACGGGATGTGCGGGCGCGCTTACGGACCGCGCTTTCTCTGGATGTGGCCGAACGCGCGCATCTCGGTCATGGGCGGCGAGCAGGCTGCGAGCGTGCTCGGGCTTTTGCGCCAGGAAGCGACCGAGGCCAAGGGCGGCAGCTGGAGCGCCGCGGAGGATGCGGCGTTCAAGGCGCCGATCCGCGAGCAATACGAACGCCAGGGGCATCCGTATTATGCCACCGCGCGCATCTGGGACGACGGCATCATCGACCCGGCCGACACGCGCACGGTCCTGGGCCTCGCGCTCGCTGCCGGGCTCAATGCGCCGCCGCCCGAGCCCACGCGGTTCGGCATCTTCAGGATGTGATGGTGTCGCTCGCCCGGCGCTTCCACAAGTTGTTGATCGCCAATCGCGGCGAGATCGCGTGTCGGGTCATGCGTACGGCCAAACGCATGGGATTGCGCACCGTGGCGGTCTATTCCGACGCCGATCGCAACGCCATGCACGTTGCGCTCGCCGACGAGGCGGTGCTCATCGGCCCGGCGCCGGCGAAGGACAGCTACCTTCACATCGACGCCATCATCGACGCCGCGCAGGCGACGGGCGCCGAGGCGATCCATCCCGGCTACGGCTTTCTCTCCGAGAACGCCGATTTCGCGCAAGCCTGCGCGGACGCCGGCTTGGTTTTCGTCGGCCCTTCTGCCGCCACCATCCGCCTGATGGGCTCGAAATCGGCGGCCAAGGCGCTGATGGAGTCGTCGGGTGTGCCGGTCGTGCCCGGCTATCACGGCGAGGATCAGAGCATGGCGACGCTGCAAGCCGCCGCCGATCGCATCGGATATCCGGTTCTGGTCAAGGCATCGGCGGGCGGCGGCGGCCGAGGAATGCGCCTGGTCGCCAACGCCGATGCGCTCGCCGAAGCGATCGCGAGCGCCAAGCGCGAAGCGGCGTCGTCGTTTGGGAATGACCAAATCCTGATCGAGAAATACCTGGACAGGCCGCGGCATATCGAAGTGCAGGTGTTCGGCGATAGCGAGGGCAACGTGGTGTCGTTGTTCGAGCGCGAATGCACGCTCCAGCGCCGTCATCAGAAGGTGGTGGAGGAGGCGCTTGCGGCCGCCATAACCGCCGAACGGCGCGCGGCGATGTCGGCGGCGGCGCGCGCCGCCGCCCAGGCTGCGGGCTATCTCGGCGCCGGCACCGTCGAGTTCATCGCGGATGCGGCCGGTTTTCATTTCATCGAGATGAACACGCGGCTGCAGGTCGAGCATCCCGTGACGGAGATGGTCACGGGCATCGACCTCGTGGAGTGGCAATTGCGCGTCGCCCTGGGAGAAACGCTACCGCTGCAGCAGGACGAGATCGCAGCCAACGGCCATGCGATCGAGGCGCGCATTTATGCCGAGGACGCCGACAAGGGATTTCTGCCCGCGGCCGGAACCATCCGTGCATGGCGCGAGCCGGCTGGGGACGGAACCAGAATCGATACCGGCTTTCGCGCGGGCGATACGATCACGCCGTACTACGATGCGTTGCTGGCGAAGCTGATCGCCTGGGGAGCCGATCGGCCGCAGGCGCTCGGCCGTCTGGTCGAGGCGCTCGATGCGTTCGAGATCGCAGGCGTCACCACCAATCTTGCTTTCCTCAAGGCGCTGCTGCGCCACCCGCAAGTCGTCCGCGACGAGATCGACACCGGCTTCATCGAGCGGGAAATCTCCACGCTGACGACGAGCGCGCCCTCGCTCGGGGCGCTCGACCTTGCCGCGGCTTGCGCGGCGGTGCTGCTGCGCGAACAGCGCGAGCAGGTTTCGGAGGATTCGCCCTGGGATCGGACCGACGGCTGGACGCTCGCCGGGCGCCGCAGTCGCCGCTTGAGCTTTCGAGGCGGCGGCGAGCGATACGACGCGGTGCTGTGGTACGGCCGCGATGGCTTGAGCATGGAATTCGGCGGCACGAACGATCGCTTGCAATTTGTCCCGCGCGAGGGCGCCGTGTTCGACATGTGTCTCGGCAACGCGCTCGAGCGGGTGTCCGTGGCATGGTCCGGCCGCGATCTCGATCTGAGCACGCTGCGCGGCCGTCGCAAGCTGCATTGGATCGACCCGTTCGTGGCGGATATTTCCGAAGCTGCGGCAACCGCGCGCATCGTCGCGCCGATGCCCGGTACGGTGACGCGCATCCTCGCCGAGCCGGGCGTCGGTTTGCAGCGCGGCGCGCCCCTCATCGTGCTGGAGGCGATGAAGATGGAGCACACGCTGCGCGCGCCAGCCGACGGCCGCTTGAAGGCACTCAAATGCGCCGTCGGCGACTTCGTGCAGGAAGGAACGGAGCTCGCCGATTTCGAAGCGGCGGGAGAAATGGAAACAGCGAAATGACCGCAACCCGGCCGATTGGTTCGGCGACACACTGTCCGCTGTCGTCCCCGCGAAAGCGGGGACCCATATTCCAGAGGCGGTGGTTATGGGTCCCCGCTTTCGCGGGGACGACAGGATACTAGCTGATGAGTCGGATTCGTTCGCCTCGGTGAGGTCAGTCAAAATCTATGGACGCACAGGTTCTCATCGTCGGAGCGGGCCCCACCGGCTTGACGCTCGCCATCGACCTCGGGCGGCGCGGCGTGCGCGCGCTGGTGATCGAGCAGAAGGATGCTCCGCAATTCCTCCCGAAGATGGAGCGCTGCAACGCCCGCACCATGGAGATCTACCGGCGCATGGGCATCGTGGAGGAGGTTCGCGCCGCTGGGCTCCCCGCGCATTGCCCCATGGACATCTTCGTCGTGTTGTCGCTGGTCGAGCCGGCGCTGGTGCACCACGTGCATCCGTCCGTGGCCGAGGCAAAGGCGCAGATCGCCAAATCCGAGGACGGCAGCCAGCCGCTCGAGCCCTATCAGCTCATCTCGCAATATACGCTCGAGCCGCTGCTGAAATCGATCGCGGAGACGTTGCCGAGCGTCACCGTGCGCTACGGATGCGAGCTCGTGTCATTCGAGCAGGATGGCAGTTCGGTCACTGCGCAGGTCAAGAGCAGCGACGGCGCTTTGTCCACGCTGCGCGCCGCCTATATGGTCGGCTGCGACGGCGGCGGCAGCCTGGTGCGCCGGCAGCTCGGCATCAACCTCAGCGGTGAGGCCAACATCCAGCAGCTGCGGCAGGCGCTCTATTATTGCAAGGATCTCTACGAGCGCATCCCGATCGGCAAGGGGCGGCACTATCACGTCGCCGACGCCGAAGGGAGTTTCCTGATCGTCCAGGATTCGACCCGGCATTTCACCCTGCACTCCGTCGTCGAGACGGATGCGGAGATGGCCGGCATGTTCGAGCGCGTCGTTGCCATGCCGGTGAAATACGAGATGCTCTATGTCGGGCAGTGGAAGATGAATCTGCTGCTCGCCGACCGCTACGGCGAGGACCGGGTTTTTCTGGCCGGGGACGCCGTGCACCTCGTCATTCCGACCGGCGGGCTCGGGATGAATACCGGCGTCGGCGACGCCATCGATCTGTCGTGGAAGCTTGCGGCGACGCTCGAGGGATGGGGCGGGCCCAATCTGCTCTCCTCCTACGAGATCGAGCGCCGGCAAGTGGGCGAGCGCAACGTGGCAGCGTCCGGCTTTGCGACGCGCGGGCGCAGGAGATGGCGCGCCCTCTATCGGCCGGAAATTCGCGAGCCGACGGCCGCCGGCGCCGCGCTGTGCCAGGAGCTCGCGCGCGTCGCCGATGTCGAGCAGCACAAGGCGACTGAAATGATCGGCGCCGAACTCGGCTACCGCTATGTCGGCTCGCCGCTGATCGCCACGGAGGCGGGCGAGGGGCCCAAGCACGATTTCATGACCTACGTCGCGACCACATGGCCGGGAGCGCGACTGCCGCATGTGTGGCTCAACGACCGCAGCGCGATGCAGGACCGCATCGGCTACGGCCACGGCTACACGCTGCTGCGGCTCGGCGGGACGAAAGCCGATGCGAGCGCGTTGCAACGGGCGTTCGCCGTCATCGGCGCGCCGTTGCAGGTTCTCGATATTGCGGATGAGCGGCCGCGCGACGTCTACGGCTATGATCTCCTGCTGCTGCGGCCGGACATGCACGTGGTCTGGCGCGACAATGACGCCCCGGCAGAGCCGGCAAAATTGGCGGCGCTGGCGACCGGGCATTGAAACGCAAGAGTGCGGCGGTCTGCTCACCTGCGCGTCCAACCCCGTCACATCGCCAGGACGATCGACCCCGTGGTTTGGCGCGATTCGATGTCGGCGTGGGCGCGCGGCGCGTCTTGCAGGCGATAGGTCCTGCTGATCTCGATCTTGATCTTGCCGCTCTCGACCATCGCGAACAGATCATGCGCCGCGGTCAGCAATTCGGCGCGGGTGGCGGTGTAGTTCGAGACGCTCGGATGCGTGAGGTAGATCGAGCCGAGCGCGCCCAGCCGGCGCGGCGGTATCGGATCGGGGTCGCCCGAGGCCTCGCCGAAGGAGGCCATCAGCCCGCGGTGGCGAAGACATTTCAGCGAATCCTCGAACGTCGCCTTGCCGACCGAATCGTAGACCACGGGAACGCCTTCGCCGCCGGTAATCTCGCGCACGCGCTCGGCAAAATCCTCCCGCGTGTAGACGATGGGATGATCGCAGCCGTGCGCGTGGGCGATTGCGGCCTTCTCGTCGCTGCTCACGGTGCCGATCACGGTCGCGCCGAGATGCTTCGCCCATTGGCACATGATGAGGCCGACGCCGCCGGCGGCCGCGTGGACCAAGATCGTGTCGCCGGGCTGGACCTTGTACGCGTCGTGGAGCAGGCAGCGTGCCGTCATGCCGCGGATCATCATCGACGCGGCCGTGCGCTCGTCGATGCCGGCGGGCAAGGCGATGACGCGCGCCGCCGGGACGATACGGACTTCGGCATAAGAGCCTTCCGGCATGCCGGCACAGGCGACGCGCTCGCCGATCGAAAAGCCGCTCACGTCGGGCGCGACCGCGTCGATCACGCCGGCGCTTTCGAGGCCGATGCCGGAGGGGAGCGATTTCACCGCGTGCACGCCGCGTCGCATCAGCACGTCGCGATAGTTGACGGCGACCGCGACGTTGCGGATGCGTACCTGTCCGGGGCCAGGGGCGCCCACTTCGACGTCTTCGAAGCGCAGCACCTCGGGGCCGCCGTGCTGATGGAAACGAAACGCCTTGCTCACGACGCCAGCTCCTTCGACAGGCCTTCCATCATGTCGGCGAGATCGTCGAGTGCGTTGAAGCGCGGCTGCGCCGCGATATGCGGAGACAGGACCACGTTGTCGAATCCCAAGAGCTCGTCGTCGCTGCGGCCGGGCGCCTCGTAGAGCG
>JBKOXY010000523.1:0-3989 GCA_046725125.1 Pseudomonadota bacterium
GCGCGAAGCCCGCGGTTGCCGGAATAGGCGTTGACGCCGAAATAGCCGATTACCAGCGCGGCGATGGTGTAAAGCGCGAGCGCGTTGAGGACGGTGCGGAACCGCTTGCGGGTCACCATGGCGCAACCATGCCGGCGCAGCGTTAAGACGGCTTTAATGCATTGGATGGGTGCCGCGGCCCGAAGTCGATCCGTTTGATGTCAGCGTAACGCCTTCAACGCGGCGCGGCCGGCATATCTGGCCTGGCCGCCCAATTCCTCCTCGATGCGCAAGAGTTGATTGTATTTCGCCGTGCGGTCTGAGCGCGCGAGCGAGCCGGTCTTGATCTGCCCGCAGTTGGTCGCGACCGCAAGATCGGCGATGGTCGCATCCTCGGTCTCGCCGGAGCGGTGCGACATGACCACCGTGTAACCGGCCTTGTGCGCCATCTCGACTGCAGCGAGCGCCTCGGTGAGCGTGCCGATCTGGTTGACTTTGACCAGAATCGAGTTGGCGATGCCGTTCTTGATGCCGTGGGCGAGCCGCGTGGCGTTGGTAACGAATACATCGTCGCCGACGAGCTGGCATTTGTCGCCGATCAGGCCGGTCAGCATCTTCCAACCTTCCAGATCGTCCTCGGCCATTCCATCCTCGATCGAGACGATTGGATAACGGGAGACGAGTTCGGCAAGATAGTTCACCTGCTCTTGTCGCGAGCGAACCTTGCCCTCGCCCTCGTAGCGATAGGCACCGTCCTTGAAAAACTCCGTCGCGGCGGGGTCGAGTGCGAGCACGACGTCCTTGCCCGGCGCGAAGCCGGCTTTTTCGATCGCGGTCATGACGAAGTCGAGCGCGGCCGCGGCCGACGGCAGGTCGGGGGCAAAGCCACCCTCGTCGCCCACGTTGGTATCGTGGCCGGCTTGTTTGAGCGCCGCACGCAGGGTGTGGAAAATCTCCGAGCCCGTGCGCAGCGCCTCGGCCAAGGAGGCCGCACCCACCGGCATGATCATGAATTCCTGGAAGTCGATCGGATTGTCGGCGTGCACGCCGCCATTGAGGATGTTCATCATCGGCACCGGCAGAAGCCGTGCCGCAGTTCCCCCGACATAACGGTAGAGCGGAGCCTGATGGGCAGCGGCCGCGGCCTTCGCAACCGCGAGCGAAACCCCGAGGATGGCATTGGCGCCGAGGCGGCCTTTGTTCGGCGTGCCGTCGAGCGCAATGAGCGTTTCGTCGATCTTGGCCTGTGCCTCGGCGTCCATGCCGCCGACGGCATCGAAAATCTCGCCGTTGATGGCGTCGACCGCCTGCCGCACCCCCTTGCCGAGATAGCGCTTGCCACCGTCGCGCAATTCGACCGCCTCGTGCGTCCCGGTCGAGGCCCCCGACGGCACGGCGGCGCGGCCCTTGGTCCCGTCTTCGAGCACGACATCGACCTCGACCGTCGGATTGCCGCGGCTGTCGAGGATCTCGCGGCCGATGATATCAGTGATGGCAGTCATGGGGTTCCCGGAAGATCGCAGCGCCCGCCGGGCTTCTACAGGATCGAGAACACCCTTGTCATGCCCCGTGCAAGCGGGGCATCCAATAACCTGCAGATAGACGATAAGCGGAGCGGCCGGCCCGACCGGACGCTGACGAGGATGAAGACAATGGCCAAAACGCTTCGTCATCTTGGCAAGCCGAGTCGTATCCCCGCCTCTCCTCGAGCGGCGGTGCTCGATCGGGTCGCGAATCCGCATCCCGACACGGACTATGTCGCGCGCTTCACCGCGCCGGAATTCACCACGCTTTGTCCGATCACCGGTCAGCCCGATTTCGCGCACCTCGTGATCGACTATGCGCCGGGAAAATGGCTCCTAGAGTCGAAGTCGTTCAAGCTCTATCTCGGCAGCTTCCGCAATGTCGGCGCCTTCCACGAGGACTGCACCGTCGCCATCGGTAAGAAACTCGTCGCCCTGCTCACGCCGAAATTCTTGCGCATCGGTGGCTATTGGTATCCGCGCGGCGGCATGCCGATCGACGTCTTCTGGCAAACGGGCAAGCTGCCTGCAAACGTGTGGTTGCCGGACCAGGGAGTGGCCCCCTATCGCGCGCGGGGATGAACCCCGGCAACGATTGCCAGCAGCGCCTTCACCTCCTGGCCGGGATCGACCGCGCGCATGATGCTCCCCATGACGGCGATGCCAATCGGACCGGCTGCCAGCACTTCCGCCGCCCTTGTGGCGTTGAGCCCTCCGATGGCGAGAACCGGCACGGGCGCCGCGCGGGCGATCTCGGCAAGCCCCTTATGGCCGATCTCGGGGCCGTAGCCGGGCTTGCTCGGGGTCTCGAAGGCCGGCCCCGCGATGGCGTAGTCGACGACGCTGGGATCAATCGCCTCTGCCTCGGTGACCGTGTGCAGCGACACACCGATGAGCTTGTCTGGTCCCAGCAGGGCGCGGCTCGCGGCCGGATCGCCGCCCGCCGGCAGGTGAACGCCATCGCTGCCGCAGGCCTTCGCCAAGGCGGCATCGCCATGCAACGTCAGGCGGGCACCGTGCCGCCGCGCGATCGGCAACAACGTCAAAGCGAGCGCGATTTGATCGTCGTCGGACAGATCCTTTTCCCGCACGCTCACCCAGCGGCAGCCGGCCGCAAGCGCCGCCCGCACGATATCGGCGAGCGGCAACCGCGTCTGATGTCGGTCGGTGACGAGGAGCAGCGCCGGATCGGGAAGCTTCATGGCCATTCATTCATCGTCGTTCCGGCGAGCGACGCGAGAGCCGCAATCCACCGCCAGCGCCCTTCCAATGAAGGAGAGCTGTGGCCCTACCGAACGCGCCGCGGTCACGGATTGCGGGAGCGCGCTTTCGGCGCGCGTGGCACCGGCGCAGCGGTCATCACGTTCCCACGAGGCCGAATTGCGGGCTCGACGGTTCCGCATGGGCGAGCTTCGGTATGCGGCCGGCCAAGCGGGCCAATCGGCCGGCCTCGACGGCAGCGCGCATGCTCTTAGCCATGGTGACGGGATCGCGCGCCTTCGAGACCGCGGTGTTGAGCAGCACCGCGGCGCAGCCGAGCTCCAGCGCGAGCGCGGCGTCGGAGGCGGTCCCGATGCCGGCATCGAGCACGACCGGGACCGGTGAGCGCGCGCAGATCAATTCGATCAGATGCGGATTGCAGATGCCGAGCCCCGAACCGATCGGCGAGCCGAGCGGCATCACGGCCGCGGCGCCGGCGTCGGCGAGCTTGCGGCAGACGACGGGGTCCTCGGTGCAGTAAGGCAACACGGTGAAGCCCTTCGCAACCAGCGTCTCGGTCGCGCGCACGAGCTCTTCGGTGTCGGGATAGAGCAGCTCGCGGTCGCCGATCACTTCGAGCTTGATCCAGTTGGTCTCGAGCGCCTCGCGCGCGAGCTCGGCGGTCAGCACCGCGTCTTTCGCGGTCTGGCAGCCTGCGGTATTGGGCAGGAAGTGGATGTGCTTTGGGATGAGATCGACCAGGCTTTCGTCCTCACCCGCGAGGCTGATGCGCCGGATGGAGGCCGTCACCATCTCGGTTCCGCTCGCGGCAATGGCGTCAAGCATGAGCTTGCGGTTGGGATAGCCGGCGGTGCCGAGGAAAAGGCGCGAGCCAAATTCGCGGCCGGCAATGATCAAGGGATCGGACATCTCGAATGGCTCCT
This sequence comes from Pseudomonadota bacterium, assembly GCA_046725125.1. GTDB lineage: Bacteria > Pseudomonadota > Alphaproteobacteria > Rhizobiales > Xanthobacteraceae > VAZQ01. The sequence continues at coordinate 3,647 of JBKOXY010000523.1, forward strand.
CAGCCGCCCTGACGGGCGCGTACGATTTCGACGCTGTCGCCGGGGCGAAGTCGTGTCTGCGGCCACGCCGCGCGCGGAACGATGGCGCCGTTGATTGCAACCGCGATCCCGCGCTGGCCGGTGTCGACCGCCTTTTCCTCCAGCAGGGCCGCCAGCGTCGCGACGGTGAGCGCCTCGTCCTCCCCGTTGACTCGGATGTTCGCCCCGATAGCAGCTTGCGTCATTGCAGTTTCTCCTTATTCCGCAGCAGCGGGAAGCGACCCAAATCGCTCGATGCCGAAGGGACGAATCGCGGCCTCGGTGACGCCGTCGAGCACGAGGCGCGCGATGGCGTCGGCGGTGA
>JBKOXY010000182.1:0-3737 GCA_046725125.1 Pseudomonadota bacterium
GCTGACCGGCATCTGCGTGCACGCCGCCGCGCCGATGCCGGACATCTCGACGCCGGAAAGCTTCAAGCAGACAATGCTCAGGGTCCGTTCGGTCGCTTACACGAACCCGCAGGCGGGCGGCACGTCGGGGATTTTTCTCGCTGGCCTGCTCGAACGGCTCGGCATCGCCGCCGCAGTCGGCAACAAAGCACTCCTTTGCAGCAACGGCGACGAGGTGGTGGAAAAGGTATCCGCCGGCGATGCGGAGATTGGCTCGACCTTCATCAGCGAGATCGTGCCGTCGAAAGGCGTCAAGGTCGTGGGGCCGCTGCCGGCAGCCATAGCAAATGCCACCGCCTATGCCGCCGGCATCATGGCCGGAAGTCGCAATCGCGAAGCAGCCGAAAGATTCATCGCCACGCTGACCGCGCCGGCGCAGCGGGCCACCTGGATCGCGATGGGATTCGAGCCCGCCGGACGCGACTGATCGCGGAACGGTGCAGTAAGGCCCTCGATTCCCCTCAAGCGCAACGAGCGCGGCCGCTCCCGATGCCGCGGTGATCAGCCCAGTCATTGCCCCTGTTGCCTGCGAGCGCAGGCGCCGTCATTCTCGGCTGCGCCCGCCGGCAAATGCCGCCCTAGGTGCGGTAGGCGCTGAACTCATGATCGGGGGCAAGCGTGTACGGGATGACGACATCGCCTCGGATCGACCTCGACCGCCTGCTCGGCCGGCTCGATGAATTCAATCGCATCGGGGCCTTGCCGGGCGGGGGCAATTGCCGGCTCGCGCTCAGCAACGAAGACCGGGCCGGCCGCGATTTGCTCGCGCGATGGATGCGCGACCTCGGCCTCACGGTGACGGTCGACGCCATCGGCAACATCATCGGCGTGCGCGGCGGCCGCGAGGACTTGGCGCCCGTCATGTTCGGCTCCCACATCGATACGGTCGGGACCGGCGGCCGCTACGACGGTCTCTACGGCGTGCTGGCAGGCCTCGAAGCGTGCGAGGCGCTCAACGACGCAGGCCGCACCACCCGCCGGCCGCTGGCGCTCGTCGCCTTCACCAATGAGGAGGGCTCGCGCTTTCCACCCTATGCGATGGGGAGCTTGGTCTATGTCGGCGGCCTTGCGCTCGAGGATGCCTACGCGGTCCGCGGCATCGACGGCGCAACCGTCGGCGAGGAATTGCGGCGCATCGGCTATGTCGGCGCCGCGCGCCCCGGCTTTCTCATGCCGCATGCGTATCTCGAACTGCACATCGAGCAAGGACCGGTCCTGGAGAGCGAAGGCGTCGTCATCGGCGCGGTCGAGGGCATCACCGGGCTGTCGTGGACGGAGGTCGCGATCACCGGCCGGGCGACCCATGCCGGCACGACGCCGATGCATCTGCGGCGCGACGCAGCCTGGGCGGCCGGCGAGATCGCGGTGTTCGTGCGTCGCCTCGCGCAAGGCATGGGCGGCCATCAGAAGGGAACCGTCGGCCGCATCGAGCTTTACCCCAATCTCGTCAACGTGGTCGCGGAACGGGCGGTGTTGACGATCGATCTGCGCAATACCGATGAAACCCTGCTGCAGGACGCCGAGCGACAAGTCGCCGGCTTTCTCGACCGCCTCGCCGCACAAGAGCAAGTCGCGATGGCGACGCGCAGCCTCGCGCGTTTTGCGCCAATCTCTTTTCCGACCAAGATGGTATCGCTCATCGAGACGACGGCGCGCGAACTTGCCTTCTCCTGCCGCCGGCTTCCGTCCGGCGCCGGCCACGACGCGCAGATGATGGCACGGCTCTGCCCGGCGACGATGATCTTCGTGCCGAGCGTCGGCGGACTGAGCCACAATGTCCGCGAACATACCGAGCCCGCGCACCTTGAGGCCGGCGCCGCCGTGCTGCTGCACTCAGTGCTGCGGCTCGCGGATTAGGTCATGTTCATCACTTGTGATTGATCCACAATGCGCCGCGCATTCGGTGCACTCCCCTCCCCCTTGTGGGGAGGGGTTGGGGGTGGGGGTCACGAGATTGGCGCGCCGCCGTCTGCAATACGCACCACCCCCCTCCCCAGCCCTCCCCCACAAGGGGGGAGGGAGCAGACCGAGTTCGCTCTCGCTGATTCCACTGCACACGAATACGCCGTAGCGCCGCTTGACGGCGGATGGCCGCAAATCGGCAGCTCAACGCCAACCACCGCCGCCGTTCACATAGACCGTGTCCGCGGTCATGAAGGCGCACGCATCCGAGCACATGAACAGCACCAGTTCGCCGATTTCCTCCGGCTCCCCAAAACGTTTCATCGGCACGTCATCCAGAAACCGCTGCACCAGTTCCGGCGACGTCTGCGCCGCGCTCTGGAACGGCGTGCGGACCGGCCCGGGCGAAATCGACAGGCAGCGGATCCCCGCCTGCGCGAATTCACGCGCGACCCCGAGCGTCATCGACACGACGGCGCCCTTGGCCGCGGCATAATGCACCGAAGACCCCGGTCCGCCGCGCCGGTGCGCCATACTCGCCATGTTGACGATCACGCCGTGCCCGTTCCGCAGCATGTGCGGAAGAACGGCTTGCATGGAATAGAGCGTGCCTTTGACGTTGAGCGAAAACGTGTTGTCGAAGAGCGCGTCGTCAATGTCGAGAAACTTCGATCGGCGCAGCGCCGCACCCGCCGAGTTGAATAGAAATTGTACGGTGCCGAACGTGTCGATCGCCCGGTGCACCATGTCGTTGACGTCTTTCCGCGAGGTGACGTCGGTGCGCAGCGCGAGCGCTTTGCCGCCTTGGGCAACGATCCGTTCGGCGGTCTGTTGCGTGCCATCGGCGTTGATGTCCGCGCACACGACGTTTGCGCCCTCGCGGGCAAAAATCATCCCCGCGGCGCGGCCAATGCCGCTGGCCGCGCCCGTGATGATGATCGTCTTTCCAACGAAATAGTCCGGGGTCTTGGGCATGGCGCGTGTCCTCGTGCCTGCAGGAAAATCCCTCTCCGCTCGTCCCCGCGAAAGCGGGGACCTAGATGGGGATGATAGACTGGATTGCCGTTTACGCGGGAGTGAGCGGTGGAGTGGAGGGCGGTCCCCGCAACTCCGGGGCGAGGGTGCAGACCGAGTTCGGCGCTTGCACTGAGCGACACGAAAGCGGCGATCACTGCGGTAGCCCGGCGCGCGCGCGCGCCTGCGCGCGAATGTCGCCGTTGATCACCCTGCTCACGTCGAACGGCTGCGACAGGTTCCCCGCCTTGACCAACTGCTCCTGCAGCCATTCGAGCTTGTCCATGGCAATCGGCATCTTGGGGTCGATGCCAGTGTCCGCACGCGCCGCTTCCGCGAACATGAACTCCGGGCGCGGATCGGCCGCCTTGATGCCGGCAATCTCGCGCGTGATTCGCAATTCCTCGTCGCGGTTGGCGAGGGCATAGCTGTAGCCCTGCATCTGCGCGGTCAGGAAGCGGATGGCATCCTCGCGCCGGGCGTCGAGCAACTTACCGGTGGTCACCGTGCAGAGCCGCAGATATTTCGGCATCACGTCGCTGCCGCGCGCGACGAGCTTGATGCCGTCGTTCTTGCCGATGGGCAGGAACTCGATCGAGATGACGGTGGCGAGCGCAATGCCGCCGAGCAGGGCTTTGTAACGCTCGGGGTCGTTGCCGAGGCTTGCGAACTTCACCTCGGACGCCGGCACGTTGTTCTGCGCGAGATAGGCCCTTCCGATCATGTCGGGCGTCGCATTGGGCGCCGATATCGCCATGGTCGCGCCCTTGAGATCCTGCGGT
>JBKOXY010000345.1:0-4730 GCA_046725125.1 Pseudomonadota bacterium
TTGACCTTGTCGCCTTCCTTGACGACGTCGGTGACCTTCTGCACCCGGCGTGGCGCGAGCTGGCTGATGTGCACGAGGCCGTCCTTGGCGCCGAAGAAGTTCACGAAGGCGCCGAAGTCCATCACCTTGACCACCGTGCCTTCATAGATGTGACCGACCTCGGGCTCGGACGCGATCGACTTGATCCAGTTGATCGCCGCCTTCATCGCGTCGCCGTTGGCGGACGCCACCTTCACCGTGCCGTCGTCGGAAATGTCGATCTTGGCACCGGTCTTCTCCACGATCTCGCGGATCACCTTGCCGCCGGATCCGATCACCTCGCGAATCTTGTCGACCGGGATGTTGAACACCTCGATGCGCGGCGCGTGCTCGCCGAGCTGGTCGCGGTGCTGGGTCAAGGCTTTCGACATTTCGCCCAAGATATGCATGCGCCCTTCCTTCGCCTGGCCGAGCGCGACGCGCATGATCTCCTCGGTGATGCCGGCGATCTTGATATCCATCTGCAGCGAGGTCACGCCTCGCTCGGTGCCCGCGACCTTGAAGTCCATATCGCCGAGATGGTCCTCGTCGCCGAGGATGTCGGACAGCACGGCATAGCGTTTGTCCTCGAGAATGAGGCCCATGGCGATGCCGGCGGTCGGGCGCTTGAGCGGGACGCCTGCGTCCATCAGCGCCAGCGACGTGCCGCAGACGGTGGCCATGGAGGAGGAGCCGTTCGACTCCGTGATCTCCGACACCACGCGCAGCGTGTAGGGAAATTCGTGGTGCGCCGGCAAGATCGGATGGATGGCGCGCCAGGCGAGCTTGCCGTGACCGATCTCGCGGCGGCGCGGCCCGCCCATTCGTCCGGTCTCGCCGACCGAGAAAGGCGGGAAGTTGTAATGCAGGAGGAACGTCTCCTTGTAGGTCCCCTGCAGCGCGTCGATCCACTGCTCATCCTCGCCGGTGCCCAGCGTTGCTACCACCAGCGCCTGCGTCTCGCCGCGGGTGAATAGGGCCGAGCCGTGCACGCGCGGCAACACGCCGACCTCGGACACGATAGGACGCACCGTCTTCACGTCGCGGCCATCGATGCGACGACCGGTATCGAGGATGTTCCAGCGCACGATCTTGGCTTCGATCTTCTTGAAGACGCCCGCGACCTGCTGCTGGGGATAGGGCGGGTTTTCCGCGCCTTCCGGACAGAAATGCGCCATCACCTTGGTCTTGGCGGCGTCGACTGCCTTGTGGCGCTCCATCTTGTTCGCGATCGCGTAGGCCGCGCGCAAATCCGACTCGATCAGCGCGAGCATTTCCTTTTCGAGCGCGGCGATGTCCGCCACCTGCAGCTCGCGCGGCTCCTTTGCCGCCTTTTCCGCCAGCTTGATGATGGCGTCGATCACCGGCTGGAAATGGCGGTGGCCGAACATCACGGCGCCGAGCATCACCTCTTCGCCCAGTTCCTTCGCTTCGGATTCCACCATCAACACCGCGTCCTGCGTGCCGGCGACCACGAGGTCGAGCTGGCTCTCCGTCATCTCGTCGAGCAGCGGATTGAGCACGTATTCATTGTTGACGAAGCCGACGCGCGCGGCGCCGATCGGGCCCATAAAGGGTGCGCCCGAGAGCGTCAACGCCGCCGAGGCTGCGATCATCGCCAGAACATCGGGATCGTTCTCGAGATCGTGCGACAGCGTCGTCACGATCACCTGGGTCTCGTTGCGCCAGCCCTCGGCGAACAGCGGCCGCACCGGGCGATCGATCAGCCGCGAGACCAGCGTTTCCTTCTCCGTCGGGCGGCCTTCGCGCTTGAAATAGCCGCCGGGGATGCGGCCTGCGGCGTAGTACTTCTCCTGATAGTCGACGGTGAGCGGCAGAAAGTCGACGCCTTCCCGCGGCTCCTTGGCGGCGACCACCGTCGCCAGCACCTTGGACTCGCCATAGCTGGCGACCACCGCGCCGTCGGCTTGGCGCGCGATCTTACCGGTCTCTAGGACGAGCTTGCGCCCTCCCCAGTCGAGTTGAACACGATGGATATCGAACATTGCGATCGTCTTTCATGGTTTTGCGAAGGGGCGAAAGCCATGAGCAAGACGGCGAGAGGCTGCCGTCTGCGGCCATGCCGCAAACCGAAACAGCGTCCGGCGATCCTGCCATGGCCTTCGAGCCTTCCATTGAACGAACGGGCGATCATTCGACCCGTCTTCTCAAATCGGCAGCGGTCTCGCTGCCGGCTGAACGGCGGATTTATCCCGGTATCCGCTTCAAAACGCGCGAACACGCCGCGCATAAATCTTCAACGGCGAATACCCAGCCGTTCGATCAACGACTTGTAACGCGCTGCGTCGATACGGGCGAGGTAGTCGAGGAGTTGGCGACGCTGGGACACTAGCTTGAGCAATCCACGCCGGGAATGGTTGTCCTTGACGTGGGTCTTGAAATGCTCGGTGAGGCTGTTGATCCGCTCCGAGAGGATCGCCACCTGCACTTCCGGCGAACCGGTATCGCCGGCCTTGGTCGCATAGGTCTTGATGACTTCGGCCTTGCGGCCGGCCGTTATCGACATCGGGTTATCCTTGTTCTGTCAGGGGTCACGGTCGGCGGCCGAGCCGGGATGTCGTCCAGCGCGGTCACCACAAGTAGTGTGCGCGGGCCACGCCCGCGCGCGATAGGGGCAATATCGCAAAATGCCGGCCGACGCCAGCGGAAATTGTGGCGGGCGCAGCCCGCCAGAAAGTGCCGCGGCGGGAGGCTAAAGGCGTTATTCACGCTCATCCTTCGCCGTCAGCCGCGCGGCAGATTGAAGATGCGCCGCGGGCGCAATTCGCCTTTCTCGACCTCCGCCAGCGCGATCAGCGAGCCGTGGGAGGAGACCGACACCCAGCCCCCGATGACGGGCGCATCGCGCCCGCGCAGCAGCACCGCCTGCCCGCGCGCGAGCCGCCCGGCGTCCCCGGGGCTCACCCGCAGCGCCGGCAGTTCCGCCACCCCGGCCTCGACCGGCAGGAGGGCCGCTCGCTCGGCCACATCGCCCTCGCCGGAGCCGATCCGTTGCAATGCCTCGAGGCTCGCCGCGACGTCCTCCCCGAAGGGGCCGACCGCCGTGCGGCGCAGCGCTGCGACATGCCCAAGGCACTTGAGCGCGCGGCCGAGGTCGCGGGCGAGCGCGCGCACATAGGTTCCCTTGCCGCACTCGGCAACGAGCGTGGCGTGATCGCGATCAGGCGTTTCGATCAATTCGAGCCGGTGAATCTCGACCGGGCGCGGCGCGATATCCACCACCTCGCCGTCGCGCGCGAGGTCATAGGCGCGCTCGCCCGCGATTTTTACCGCCGAGAAGCGCGGCGGCGCCTGCGTGATTTGGCCGGTGAAGCGCGGCAACAGCGCGCCGATGGCCTCGGCGCTCGGGCGTTCGACGCTGCTCTCGGTGACGCGGCCTTCGGCGTCGTCGGTATCGCGCTCCTCGCCCCAGCGTACGGTAAAGCGGTAGACCTTGCGCCCCTCCATGACGAAGGGAACCGTCTTGGTCGCTTCCCCGAGCGCGATCGGCAACAGACCCGAGGCGAGCGGGTCGAGCGTGCCGGCATGCCCGGCGCGTTTCGCCTGGAACAGGCGTTTCACCACGCTCACCGCATGGGTCGAACTCATGCCTACCGGTTTGTCGAGCACGATCCAGCCGTGCACGTCGCGCTTCACGCGCTTGTGCTTCGGCGTCTCAGCGTCGAGCCCTGTCAACTGTGGTCATCCGTCTTGTGGTCGAGGTCGCGCTGAACCGCGGGCGTTCGCAACAGCTTCTCGATTCGCTCGGCTTCGTCGAAGCGCTCGTCGAGCCGGAACCGGATCTCGGGGGCAAATTTCAAGTTGATTCGCCGCGCAATCTCGCCGCGTAGGAAGCGCTTGTTGCGCTCGAGCGCGGCGAGCACCTCTTCGGCATCGCGTCCGCCAAGCGGCACGACGTAGATGGTCGCGAGCCGCAGATCGGCCGTCATCCGGACCTCCGGGACGGTGATCAGATGACCTTGGATCACCGGGTCATGCACGGCCCCGCGCGTCAGCATGTCCGCCAGCGCATGGCGGACAAGCTCACCGACCCGCAGTTGACGCTGCGAGAGCATGTGGCTCGTGCCGGGATCGCGCTGATGACGTCGGCGGGTCATGGTCGTCCTGAATGGTCTTCATGCCCGGATTGACCCGCGCATCCGTCGTCTTGCGAAGGAGATCGCGGTGACGGGCTAAATGCGATTTGCGCGCGTGAGATTTGAACTCACAGCGAGCGTTGCACCGTCTCCACTCGGTAGCATTCGATGATGTCGCCGACCTTCATGTCCTGGTAGTTCTCGAAGGCCATGCCGCATTCCTGGCCGGCGACGACTTCACGCGCGTCGTCCTTGAAGCGCTTGAGTTGGGAGAGCTTGCCCTCGTGCACGACGACGCTATCGCGAATAAGACGCACATTGGCGCCGCGCTCAACCACGCCGTCGGTGACGCGGCAACCCGCCACGTTGCCGACCTTGGAGACCTTGAAAATCTCCAGGATGGTCGCGTTGCCCAGCATGGTCTCGCGCACGGTCGGCGCCAGCAGGCCGGACATCGCCTTTTTCACGTCGTCCACGAGGTCGTAGATGATGTTGTAATAGCGGATCTCGATGCCGGCGCGTTCGGCGGCCTCGCGCGCCTCCTTGTGGGCGCGCACGTTGAAGCCGAGGATCGGCACGCCCGACGCCTCCGCCAGCGTCACGTCGGATTCGGTG
>JBKOXY010000349.1:0-2795 GCA_046725125.1 Pseudomonadota bacterium
TCGCATCCCCATCGAGCTCGAGGAGGGCGAGGTCGACGGCAACCGCTACGTGATGACCATTCGCAAGACCGCGAACTACGTCCAGCCGCCCTATCTCGTCGACTGGTTCACCTACAAGACCGTCGACCGCCACCACACCCAGTGCATGATGAGCCCCGCGGTGACGCGGGTCGTGATGCGCGTTGCGAACCCGGGCGAGCTTAACGACCGCAAGGGCGACCGCGAATATCCCGACATCCTGGAGGCCACCGGCAATGAGCGCGGCTATGTGCTCATCCACACCCACACGCCGGTCGACGAAAAGAATCACATCTGGCGTGTGATCGTGAATTGTCCGGCGCATCACATGTCCCACGGCGACCCGAACAAATCAGCCGCCAAGCGGGTCGCCGAGATGTTCCCGGCGGTCGCCGCAGAAGACGAATGGGCGCTGCAGCAGCAGCAGCAAATGTTCGCCTATCCCGACGAGGGCTATACCGAGGTGTTCCTCAAGCCCGACCTGGCGCTGCGACGTGCCCGCAAGATCTTCGTCGATCTGCTGCGCGAGCAAGAGCTGGCGAAGGCGCAAGCCGCGGAATAGGCGCGACAGGCATTGGCAGCGGGCGGTGATGCGTTGGGTAGCATTCCGGGCCGGCGCGCTGGCATGAGCGGATCGGGCAACGGCAAAGGCCACGGACCGCTGGCGGGGGTCCGCGTCCTTGAATTCGGACAGATCGCGGCGGGGCCCTTCGCGGGCTCGCTGCTCGCCGATCTCGGCGCCGACGTTGTCAAGGTGGAGAATCCAGCGGGCGGCGACGGCATGCGCGGCTGGCCGCCGCTCTCCTCGGCCGACGGCGGGCCGGTGTTCAGCGAGAATTTCGCGTCGGTCAACCGCAATAAGCGCTCGATCGCGGTTGATCTCAAAGATGCGTCAAGCCTCACGCAATTGAAGGCGCTCGCCGCCGTTGCTGATGTCGTGCTGGAGAACTTCCGCCCCGGCGTGCTCGGGCGGCTGGGTCTCGGCTACGATGCGCTGAAAGCGCTCAACCGCCGCATCGTTTATTGCTCTATCTCCGGCTATGGGCAGCGCGGGCCGTATGCCGGAAAAGGCGCCTTCGACGTGACCGTGCAGGGAATGGCCGGACTGATGAGCGTCACCGGCGAGGAAGGTCGTCCGCCGGTCAAATGCGGGGTCCCGGTCGGCGATTTCTGCGCCGGCCTTTACGCCGCCTACACCATCACGGCGGCGCTGATGCGCGCTCGCGAGACCGGGGAAGGCGCGCACATCGACTGCTCCATGCTCGGCTCGCTCCTTGGCGTTGCTGCGCTGCAGACGAGCGAGTATTTCGGCACCGGTAAGGCCGGCACGCGCATAGGCTCGGCCCATCCGCGCAATGCGCCCTACCAGGCCTTTCGCGCGCAGGACGATTATTTCATCATCGCGGCCGGCAACGACGCGCTCTGGCGCGAAGTCGCCGAGGCGGTCGGCCTGCCGGAGCTGATCGCGGATGCGCGCTTCGACAGCCAGCTTAAGCGCGCGCGCAATCAGGTCGCGCTGGCCGGCCTGCTGCAGGCGAAATTCGCCGCCCGTCCCGCCCGCGAATGGCTCGCCGAGATGGATCGCCGCGGCGTGCCCTGCGCGCCGATCAATTCCTACCCGGAAATCCTGTCCGATCCGCACGTGACGCAAATGGGCCTGGTACGGCCGCTCGCGCTGCCCAATGGCGTCGCGACCCGGACCGTCGGCTTTCCCGTCGCCATCTCCGGATGGGAGTACGACATCTACCGCTCGCCGCCTGAGCTCGGCGCCCACACGCAAGAGGTCATGGCCGAGTGGTGCGCCGGCCGGCCGGGCGCGCAGGCGCCACCGCCGAACAAACGCGCCTTACCATGACTCGCTCGGTCACCGATCCGCTTCTGATCCAACAGGCGGGCGCGGTGATCGAGCTTGTCCTCAATCGGCCGGACAAGGCCAGCGCGCTCGACGCGCGGCTGGTCGAGGCGCTGCTCATCGCCGTCGCGCGGGCCGCAAACAGCGGTGCGCGGCTGCTGACGCTGCGCGGCGAGGGGCGGCATTTCTGTGCGGGATTCGACTTTTCCGACCTGGATCAACAATCCGACGGCGATCTCCTGCATCGGTTCGTGCGCATCGAGCAGCTCCTGCAGGCGCTGCACCATGCGCCGCTGACGACGCTCGCGCTGTGCCACGGCAGCGCGTTGGGAGCGGACGCCGACCTGGTGGCCGCCTGCGATTGGCGGATCGCCGCGCCCGCAACCCGGTTCCGAATGCCGGGCCTGCGCTTCGGCATCGCGCTCGGCACCCGTCGCTTTGCCGCGTTGGTGGGGACGGATGCGGCGCATGAAATCCTCGTGACGTCGCGCAGCTTCGGGGCGGCCGAGGCCGAGCGCCTCGGTTTCGTTCAGCGCCTCGCCGAGCCCGCCGCCTGGCCGGAGATCGTCCGTGGCATCGTCGACGCACAAAAGCTCGACGGCATCGCGACAGTGCGCCTGAAGGCGCGCATCAAGCCGGACATGCGCGCGTGCGACATGGCGGCGCTGGTAGACTCTGCCGCCACGCCGGGACTCAAGGATCGGATCCGCGCCTTCCGATCCGCGGAGAACTGACTACTCTTGCGGAAGGATAGTATCGAACAAGATTCCAAAACCGGCTCGCGATGCAAAGCCTGCGATAGTGTCGATGGACTCCACCATGCGAAAAGAGGACGATAGATTGGTGCGGTGCGGGGGCGTCGTTAGGCGACAGGGGGAGCAATGCTGCGCGTCGCCGGCGTGAGTAAAGCCTTCGGAGCCGTCCG
>JBKOXY010000304.1:0-2702 GCA_046725125.1 Pseudomonadota bacterium
GCGCAGAGAGAAAACCGGACCCTTGCGGGTCCGGTTTGCAGTTCGTCGGCGCGGGGGCCGACAATCACCTTCCAGAGGGGAACAGCTGACGGCGCTACGATTGCAATCTGGGAGGATGGGCAACCGTCTGCCGCCAGTGAGCGCAGTATGCCGCCGCGATTTTCTCACACAACACAAAGGCTTGCATGCCAGCCATGCGGCAATCGTTTAGGCACGATGGAGGCGTCGCCGTGGCGCCTGTGACGTCGGCTAGAAATGCCAGCGCTGCGCCTTGGCGACCAGAAAGTCGCGGAACACCTGCACGCGCGCGACCGTCTTGAGTTCTTCCGGATAGACGAAATAGGCATCGAGCGCGATCGTCGTGTCGGATTCGCCGAACAGCTGCACCAATCCGCCGTTCTCCTCGACCAGATAGTCGGGCAGCAAGGCGACGCCGATTCCGCGCTGGCAGGCGCGCAGAACGCCGAGCACGTTGTTGATGGTGAGCGCGGGGGTGCGCGGGCCTTTGCCGTTGCGCGCGACCTCGATCAGCCAGCGCCGGTTCTCGAGATATTGCGGCACCGTGCTGCCGCCCAGCAGCAGGATGCGGTGATTATCGAGGTCATCGAGCGCGCGCGGCGTACCGAACCGCTTGATGTATTCGGGCGAGGCATAGGCGTGGAAGCGCACCGAGAACAGCTTGCGCTGGATCAAGTCGGGCTGCGTGGGCTGGCGCAGCCGGATCGCCACGTCCGCCTCGCGCATCGCGAGGTCGAGCTCCTCGTCGGTGGTGATCAGCGAGAGATGGACGTCGGGATAAAGTTCGATGAACTCGCCGAGCCGCGGGGTCAGCCAATGCACGCCGATGCCGGGGGTGGTGGTGACCCGCAGCTCCCCGTTCGGCCGCTCGCGGCTGTCGGTCAGCTTGGCGCGTGCCGCTTCGAGCTTCATGAACACGTCGTGCGCGGTGTGATGGAGGAGCTCGCCCTGCTCGGTCAGAATGAGCCCGCGCGCATGACGGTGGAACAGCGACACGCCGAGCTCCTGTTCGAGCGCTGACACTTGCCGCGACACCGCCGATTGCGACAGGCCGAGCTGCTCGCCCGCATGGGTGAAGCTGCCGGCCTCGGCGGCGGCGTGAAAAACCTTGAGCTTGTCCCAGTCCATGGTCATTTGCGCACTCGGCAAGGGCTTCACTCCGCGGCGAGGGCCGGCTCTGCCTCGCCTTGCAGGGCGACGAAGCGTTCGGCTTCGAGAGCTGCCATGCAGCCTTGGCCGGCGGCGGTCACCGCCTGGCGGTAGACGTCGTCGGTGACGTCGCCGGCGGCGAACACGCCGGGCACCGAGGTCGCGGTCGAGAACGGCGCGGTCTTGATGTAGCCCGAAGGCTTCATATCGAGCTGCCCGACGAACAGCTCGGATGCGGGCGTGTGGCCGATGGCGATGAATACGCCGTCCACCGTCCGCTCAATGAGGGCGCCGGTTTTGACGTTGCGCAGGATGGCTCGCTTGACTTTGAGTGGGTTCTCCTCGCCCGCCACTTCCTCCAGCACCGTATCCCAGAGCACCGAAATCTTTGGGTTCTTGAACAGCCGATCCTGCAGGATCTTTTCCGCGCGGAAACGGCCGCGCCGGTGCACGACCGTCACGCTGGAAGCGAAATTGGTGAGGAACAGCGCCTCCTCGACCGCGGTATTGCCCCCGCCGATCACCAGCACCTCCTTGCCGCGATAGAAGAAGCCGTCGCAGGTGGCGCAGGCGGAAACGCCGTAGCCCTTGAATTTCTGCTCGGACGGCAGCTCCAGCCAACGCGCCTGAGCGCCGGTCGCGATGATCACGCTGTCGGCGAGGTAGTGGTCGCCGGACTCGCAGTCGAGCCGGAACGGCCGCTGCGCGAGATCGACCTTGCTCACGTGGTCGCTGACGAGCTTGGTCCCGACATGCTCGGCCTGCTTCTGCATCTGCTCCATCAGCCAGGGGCCCTGGATGACGTCGGCGAAGCCGGGATAGTTCTCGACATCGGTGGTGATGGTGAGCTGGCCGCCGGGCTGGATGCCCTGAATCAGGATCGGCTCCAGCATGGCGCGGGCGGCATAGATCGCACCCGTATAGCCCGCCGCCCCGGAACCGATGATGACCAGCTTGGCGCGGTTGATCTTGCCCATCGAGAACAGACCCCGTCGTGCGCTTTGAGGCAGAGCGCGTGCAGCAAAGGCGGAAGCCGGTTTTTGCACCGCAATCAAGGTTGCGCCGCTGGCGCAAACTTATTCGCGGTGCGCGCTCTAACGGTGCGCGGTCCGGGCGGCCCCCCACTGTCCCTGCTGGCCTCAAAGCGCGTTGCGCTATGGCAGCGGCTGGGTCGGATGCGCATCGATGCTCTGCACAATTTAGGAGTTCCTGGGAGCTATGCAAGATATGCAGACCAGAATGCCACAACGTTGTGAAGGAGCCGGTGCGGAAGGTGGGTAATTACCGCTTTGCGCAATAATGTTTCGCACGGCGCGCCGGCATTGCTAACAATGCGCGAGCAAAGGAACGATTCCGGAGCCTTCCGTGGCTGCCCGCCTCGATGCCATCGACCGACAGATTCTCAAGGAGCTGCAGGAGGACGGCCGCATCACCAATGTCGAGCTGGCGCGCCGGGTCGGCATCTCGGCTCCGCCCTGCTTGCGGCGGGTGCGCGCGCTCGAGCAGGCCGGCTACATCAAGGGCTATCGTGCGCT
>JBKOXY010000525.1:0-16905 GCA_046725125.1 Pseudomonadota bacterium
GATCGATACCCACCCCATGCCGATGCCCTCGGAGCGCGCAGCGAGCCAGATCGTGTGGATCGCAGTCACCGCCGAATACTCGATCATCTCCGGCATGGTGTGACGCCCGAGGCCGTGGCCTTGCGCGGTCGAAGGATCGGCGAACACCGCCAGATGACACGGGGCGTCGTCCAAGCCCGCGAGCTTGAGCCGGGCATACGCGGCCGCTCGTTGTTGACTTTGTGCGGCGAGCGCGGCGGCGTTGCAGCTTTCGAAATTCTTTCGAACGGCGAGGCGATGGGCCGGATCGTCGACAATGACGAACCGCCAAGGCTGGCTCAGCCCCACCGAGGGGGCAAGGCACGCCAGGTGGATCAGGCGCTCCAATGTCCCAGGCGGCAGCGCCTCGCGTCGAAAGCGTCGAACGTCCCGCCGCCAGATGAGCAGGTCGCGCAAGCGTGCGCGGAAGGCATCATCGAAATCCATTGGCTTGCTCGTGGCCGCAATGGAGCCTTGGATCTGCGCCTTCATGCTGCGTCCCTCAACGCCGTCGCCAAATCACCATATCGCGCATGCTCGCGCCAATGCACGCGTCGCGTCGGCGTCAGACAAGATCATCCGCCGATATTGGCCGCCGCAACAAGCAGGACGACGATCTCGCCAATTTGCTCGAGCGCGCCCAGGACATCGCCGGTCTGGCCGCCGATCTGCCTGACGGATAACCACGCCAGCGATCCGAACGCGGCCGCCAAGAGCGCGATCGCGCAAACGCCCGCGGCGGGCCCGAGTCCGACGCCAAGCGCGACCATGCCGATAAGCACCGCGGCAATCGCGCTCGCGCGCGGCGGCGTGCCGACGCCGACGGAGAGGCCGTCGTCTCTGGCCGGCGGAACCAAACGCATGAACAGCGGCATAGCGGCGCGCCCTGCCATGTGCGCCGCAACGAGAACGGGAGCAGCGAGCGCCGGGTCCGCAATGCTCGCGAGCGCAGCTGATCGCAATAAGAGCGACATGAACAACGCACATACGCCATATGTTCCGATCTTGCTATCGCGCATGATCTCGAGCTTGCGCTCGCGCGTGCTTGCGCCGAACGAATCAGCCACGTCCGCCAATCCATCTTCATGCAGGCATCCGGTTACGACGAGGCTCGCCACCACCGTCAAACCGGCGGCGGGAAACGGCGGCACATCGGCCGCGCGAGCGAGCCAATAGACGGCCGCTGCGATCAAGCCCACGATGGCCCCCGCGATGGGCAAGGCCCAGCCCGCGCGTGCGATGTCGGCGCCGGTGATGGTCGCAGCGCCGGGGACTGGCAGCCGTGTACAAAAAAGCACGGCGGCGCTCAAATCCGCCGCGAGCTGGCTGAGCGAGATGACCGGCGACATCGCGTGCCCCTGCGTGACGCCACCCTCCCCGGCTCTTCCCCGCAGACAGGACGGTATTGCGCGTCATGACAACTCAGCGCAACTTTAGCAGGACATCCCACGCTCACAACAGGAGCAACGTTCGGGCGCCGAAATGAGAAAGGCGGGACCTTGGATCGGATCACTGCCGACCGGCGCATGTTTTGCATCATCGGCGGGTTGCAAGGTGTCTCGCCGGCCGCGCAAGGTGCGACCGTGACCGTGCGCCCACCGCCCGTCGACAGCATAAAGAGCAAGTCGCCGCTCTTTTCGTCGTTTGACGATCTGCGGGCGGCGTGTCTGAACTTGCCACCTGGAGATCTCAAAGCCGCGGCGCTCGCGGCGGAGCGCCAGCGCCAACTCACCAAGCCGCCAGGCAGCCTGGGACGGCTCGAAGACGTCGTTGTGTGGCTCGCCCAGTGGCAGGGACGAAGCATGCCCCGCCTCGATCGGGTCGATATTCTCGTGTTCGCGGGCAACCACGGCGTGACGGCACAGGGCGTGTCGACCTATCCCGCCGAGGTTACCGCCCAGATGGTGGCGAATTTTTCCGCCGGCGGCGCTGCGATCAACCAGCTTGCTCGCACGGTCGGGGCGAACCTCCACGTCGTTCCCCTCGCGCTTGAACAACCCACGGCAGATTTCACACAAGCCTTGGCCATGAGCGAGGACGCTTTCCTGACGGCCGTCGACACCGGCTACAACACGGTCTCGTCGGGGGCAGACCTCGTGTGCCTCGGTGAGATGGGGATCGGGAATACCACGGCCGCGGCAGCGATTGCGGCGGCGCTGTTCGGCGGCGGCGGCATCCGCTGGGCGGGTCGCGGCACCGGGGTCGACGAAGAGGGCTTGGCACGAAAACGCGCCGCGATCGACCTGGGCCTCGCCCGCCATGCGGCACTGCTGCGTGACCCGCTGTCGAGCGCAGCCGCGTTCGGCGGGCACGAACTCGCCGCCATCATGGGCGCGGCGCTCGCGGCGCGCCAGCGCCGCATCCCGGTGTTGCTCGACGGCTTCGTCTGCGTAGCGGCGGTCGCCCCCTTGGCAAAACTGCGTGCAGACGCGCTCGATCACGCCTTGGCGGCGCATGTCTCGGCCGAGGCGGCGCATCGGATGCTGCTGAGCGAGCTTCGTCTTGCTCCCCTGCTCGATCTCGGAATGCGGCTCGGCGAGGGATCCGGCGCCGCGGTGGCCGTGTCGGTGCTGCGCGCCGCGCTCGCCTGTTACGCCGGCATGGCCACGTTCGCCGAGGCGGGCGTCGCGAACAAGCCGCATTGACTGGGCGGCATCCGGTCGCCGTCAGTCGATCTCCTTCCGCGCGATTGCGTGAAAGAAGGTGCCGGTGACGCGGCCGCGGCGGCCGCCGTCGGTGCCGACCGCGCGCCCCTGCGCATCCGTAAGCTCGGCCAGCGGCTCGTCGGTCCCCGCGGCCGACAGCGTCGCGTAGTGAAACTCGTGTCCGCGCACGACGGCGCCCATCGGCCCAATGGGACTGCCCGCGCGCAGGCGCGCCTCACGGTATCCAAGATGCAGCTTGCGCTCGGCGAAGCTCGTGGAGTGTCCGAGCAGGCCGGTCATTGCGTGGCGCGCGCCGTTCGCATCCTCGATCCCCTCGCCCAGCACCATGTGGCCGCCGCACTCGCCGTGGACCGGCCGCGTCTGCGCGAAGCGCGCGAGCCCTTGCTGGAAGCGCTGTGCAGCCGCGAGCGCGCCGGCATGGAGTTCGGGATAACCGCCGGGCAACCAGCAGACGTCGCAGCTTTCGGGAGGCGGCTCATCGGCGAGCGGCGAAAAAGTCGCGATCTCCGCGCCCGCTTTGCGCCAGCCCGCGAGCAGATGCGGATAGATGAACGTAAACGCCGCGTCCGACGCCAGCGCGATGCGTTGGCCGGGGGGCGGCAGTGCGCAAACGGCGCCCGGCACGACCGCTTCGACCGATCGAGCGCAAGCGATGACGGCTTCGAGATCGAGATATTGTTCGGCCATGCCTGCGAGGCGGTCGAGGCGTAATTGCAGGTCGCCATGCTCGCTCGCCTGGACAAGGCCGAGGTGGCGCTCGGGCAGATGGATATGATCCTCCCGCGGCAACGCGCCGAAGACGCAAACGCCGAGCTGCGCGATCGCTTCGGCCACCAACGCGCGATGGCGGTCGCTGCCCACGCGGTTGAGCACGACGCCGGCGATGCGGACGTCGGGATCGTGCGACAAGAATCCCCGCACCACGGCTGCTGCGGATTGCGCCTGAGCCTGCACGTCGAGAACCAGCACGACCGGCAACGCGAACCGCGCGGAAAGGTCGGCAGCGGCGCCGGTGCAGCCGCTCGGCCCCGGCACGCCATCGAACAGCCCCATGACGCCTTCGATCACCAACAGCTCGCAATCGCGTGCGGTTTCGCCGACGAGCGCGTCGAGCAGCGCGGGAGGCATCGCCCAAGTGTCGAGGTTGAACCCTTGGGCTCCGGTGGCGGCGGCATGAAACGCCGGGTCGATATAGTCCGGGCCCGCTTTCGCCGCCCGCACCGCGATGCCCCTTCGTTTGAGCGCCGCAAGGATGCCGAGGGTCACCGTCGTCTTGCCGGCGCCGGAATTGGGCGCCGCGATGATGAGGCCGCGCGCCGTCATCGCGCCGCTTCGCTTTCCGCCATGCGGACAGCGTCGATGAGGCGTTCGCGCACCTTCACGATGTTTCCGATGACGATGATCGACGGCGTGCCGAGCTGATGCTCCTGCGCATCGGCTGCCACACGATCGAGGGTGGACACGACGATACGCTCGTCGGCCATCGTTGCGCTGACAACGATCGCGGCGGGTGTTTTGGGTGGCAAACCGCCGCGCATCAATTCGTCGGCGATCTTTGCGAGGTTTCGCATCGCCATATAGAGCACGATCGGTTGGCCGGTGCGCGCGAGCGCGCTCCAATCGAGACAATCGTCATCGGCGCCGTAGCCGGCGGCAAGGATGACCGCCCGGTTGATGCCTCGCAGCGTCGCGGGGATTGCGGCCGCGGTCAGTCCCGCCAGCCCCGCCGTGACACCGGGGATGATCCGGAACGGCACGCCCGCGGCCTTGAGCGCCAGCGCCTCCTCGCCGCCGCGCCCGAACACGCAAGGGTCGCCGCCCTTGAGCCGCAACACGCGCTTTCCCGCGCGCGCGAGTTCGATGAGGCGGTTGGAGATGTCGCCCTGCTCGGCGGATGGCCGGCCGCCGCGCTTGCCCGCGAATTCGAGCCGCGCCTGCGGGCCCGCGAGCGCCAGCACCCGGCGATCCACGAGCGCGTCGTGAACGACGACATCGGCCTGTGACAGGCCAGCGAGCGCATCAAGCGTCAGCAAACCCGGATCTCCAGGTCCGGCTCCGGCGAGCCAGACATGCCCGGGCGCGAGCACCGGGGCATCGGCGCGCATGGCGGCTGCGCGTTCTTGGTTCATCGGATGTGCCCGCGAGAGTGACTGCGCTGCTCGCGGACACCGAGATCGCGCTCGAAATCGTGGTCTTCGACCGCGACGGCGAGCTCGTCGGCCGCACCCCGTTCGCGCCTGCTCACGGCTTTTCTTCTCCCCGAAAGCGACGGTGATAGGTCGGATCGTAAAGCGCGCTGTCGCGGAAATCTTGTGCGGCCAATGCGCGCCCAATCAGGATAATGGCGGTGCGCTCGATCTGCTCGGTCGCGAGCTTGGCGCCGATGTCGGCGAGCGTGCCCCGCACGATGCGCTCGTCCGGCCAAGTCGCGCGCGCCACCACGGCGACGGGACAGTCGCCTCCGTAGACCGGCATCAGCTCGGCGACAATCGTGTCGATGGTTTGAATTGAAAGGTGAAGCACGAGCGTCGCGCCGGTCGCGGCGAAGGCATGCAGCCGCTCCGCAGCCGGCATCGGCGAGGCCCGCCCCGGCATCCGGGTCAGAATGACGCTCTGGGCGACCTCAGGCACGGTGAGCTCGCGGCCGAGCAGGGCTGCGGCCGCGGCGAAGGCCGGCACACCGGGAGTCAAGGTATAAGGAATGCCGTGGCGCTCGAGCCTGCGGATTTGCTCGGCGACGGCGCTGAACACGGACAGATCGCCGGAATGAAGTCGCGCCACGTCCTGTCCGGCGGCGTGGGCCGTCACGCATTCGGCTTCGATGTCGTCGAGCGTCAGCGGCGCAGTGTCGACCAGTCGCGCCCCGGCCGGACAATACTCCAGCAGCTCCGCCGGGACGATCGAACCGGCATAGAGACAGACCGGGCATTGCCCGAGCAGGTCGCGTCCACGGACCGTAATAAGGTCGGCGGCGCCCGGACCGGCGCCGATGAAATGGACGCTCATGATCGTTCCTCGCTAACGGCCAGCGCGCAGGTCGCGGTCCCGATCGCGATCCGCGGCACGATCAGCCGAGCCGTGGGACCGCCGCCTGCCAGCGCCGCCGCCTCAGCGACGCAGGGAATTCCCATCAGCGCAAGCACGCGCTCGGAGCGGGTTTCGGCGCGCGTACCTGCGGCCTTAAGGTCGGCCTTCGCAATCAGAACGAGCGGCACGCCGAGCGCGGCGGCCACCGCGACGAGTCCGTACTCGTCACGTTTGAGCTCGGGCGCGGCGATGAGGTCGAGTGCCCGCGGCGCGAAGCCGGCGCGAGCGAGGGCATCGGCAATCACGGCGCCGATGTCGTCCGCCGACGCGCCCTTGCGGTATCCGACGCCGGCGACGATCATGGCTTCTCCCAGACCCACTGGGTCACCGGCAGCGCCGGCCGCCAGGCTTGCATGCCGCCCATGGGTTCGACGCGCGCGATCGCGACGCGAATTAGCTCGCCGCCGAGGGTTGCATGGCGAGCCATGAGCAGCGCTTCCGTTTCGATCGTCACGGCGTTGACGACCAACCGTCCGCCAGGCCGAAGCGCGGCGACCGCAGCGTCGAGCGCGCCGGCTGCGCCGCCGCCGATAAATAGCGCATCGGGCTGGGCGAGGCCCAGGAACGCTGCCGGCGCCACGCCCTCGATCACCTCGAGTCCCGGTACGCCGAATGCGGCTGCGTTACGTCGGATTCGCGCAACCCGATCGCTGCGCGCCTCGATCGCGATCGCACGCATCGAGGGATCGGCGAGCATCCATTCGATCGCCACCGAGCCCGCGCCGGCGCCCACGTCCCACAGCAATTCGCCCCGCCGCGGCGAGAGTGCAGCAAGCGTCATCGCGCGAACCTCGCTCTTGGTGATCTGGCCGTCGTGCTCGAAAAGTTCGTCGGACAGACCGGACGTTCGTGCGAGCACGCGCGCGCCCGGCGCGGCCTCGACCTCGATCGCAACCATGTTGAGTGGTCCCACGTCGCCGAGGTCGAAGCCCGCGGCCGTCGTCGCACGCAGGCGTTCGCGCGGACCGCCCAGCGCCTCGAGCACGGTCATGCGCGAGGTGCCGAAGCCGGTATCGGCCAGCAGGCGGGCGAGCGCAGCCGGCCCCTCGCCATCTGAAGTCAGCGCAAGGACGCGCGCGCCAGGCTGCAAGTGCGGACGGACGAGATCGAGCGCGCGGCCATGCAGCGAGAGCTGGGTCGTCTCCGGCAGCGCCCAGCCTAGACGCGCGGCGGCAAGACTGAAGGTCGAAAGCGCCGGCACCGTCACCGTCTCGCGGGGGTCGACATGCCGCAACAGGACCGAGCCGACGCCGTAAACGAACGGGTCGCCCGATGCGAGCACGCACACTTGCCGGCCGCGCTGCGCCAACACCTCCTCGACCGCGCGCTCGAACGGGCTGCGCCACGGCCGCGCGACGCCGCGGATGAGGGGGGCGGCAAGAACGAGATGTCGCTGCCCGCCGAATACCATCTCGGCTACCTGGATGAGACTTCGAGCGATGGGCGTCAGTCCCTCGACCCCGTCCTCGCCGATCCCGACGATAGACAACCATCGGCGCGGTGCGGCAGTCTCGCGCGCGAGGGAGTCACCGAACGACATGCGACGCATCCTCATTCTCGGTGGCACGACAGAAGCGCGACGCCTCGCGGAGCGACTCGCCGAACGCGTCGATGTGGCCGTAACGGTCTCGCTCGCGGGCCGCACCGCGGCGCCGGCCGCGCACGCGGTGCCGGTGCGGATCGGCGGATTCGGTGGCGCCGAGGGCCTTGGCCAATATCTCTCTGCCGAACGCGTCGACGCGCTCGTCGATGCGACGCATCCTTACGCCGCAATCATCTCGGCCAACGCGGCCGACGCGGCGGCAGCCACGCGCGTAGCGCTGCTTGCGCTGCGCCGGCCGCCATGGGTTGCGCTCGCCGGCGATCGTTGGATCGAGGTTGCCGACGCCGCGGCAGCAGCCCAAGCGCTGGGCGAAGCGCCGCGCCGTGTCTTCCTCGCGCTCGGCAAGGGTGAGATCAGAACCTTCGCGCGAGCGCCGCAACACTACTACCTCGTGCGCAGCGTTGAGTCGGTCGACCCGCCCCTCGCGGTGCCGCACGCAGCCTACGTCACCGGTCGTGGGCCGTTCACCGAGGCCGACGATCGGGCATTGCTGGCCGCCCACGCCATCGACCTCGTCGTCGCCAAGAATAGCGGTGGGACCGCGACCTACGGCAAGATCGCGGCCTCGCGCGCGCTCGGCCTCCCCGTCATCTTGCTGCGCCGCCCGGCCTTGCCCGAGGTGCCGACGGTCGAGACCATCGAGGAAGCGGTGACGTGGCTCGATCATGCGCTCGCGCTCCGCGGCGTATAGACGAGGGGGGCGTGGCCGGGCCGCGGCACGAGGCGGGTCTCGGCCGAACCGACGATGACGAGGGTCGCCATGTCGGCGCCGGCGGGATCGGCAGCTTGCAGCGTCGTGACCGCGATATTCTCGTCCGCTCTGCCGACCGCGCGGCCGAATACAGTGGGCGTCGTCGCCGGGAGATAACGCCGCAAGCGTTCGAACGCTGCGGTCAGCTGCCACGGCCGAGCCCGCGAGATCGGATTGTAGAGCGCGATGACGAACCCGGCTTGCGCCGCCGCATCGAGCCTGCGCTCGATCACCGGCCAGGGCTTCAAGTTGTCGGACAGCGACAGCGCACAGAAATCGTGGCCGAGCGGTGCACCGACACGCGCGGCCACCGCCAGCATCGCGGTGATGCCGGGCACGATCTCCACGTCGAGACCACGCCAGGCCGCAGGACCCGACTCGATCTGCTCGCAAACGGTTGCGGCCATCGCGAACACGCCGGGGTCGCCGCCGGACACCAATGCGACGTTGGTACCGGCGGCCGCGGTTTCGAGCGCGGCACGTGCGCGCAGCGCTTCTTCGCGATTGTCGGACGGGTGGCGGCTCTGCCCATCACGAACCGGAGCTCGGTCGAGATAAGGTCCGTAACCGAACAGCGCATCGGCGGCGGCCAAGGCGGCATCCGCTTCGGGCGTGAGCCAGCGGACGTCTCCGGGGCCGAGCCCGACCACGGCAAGTCGGCCGCTCATGGCCGCCCCTCCCAGCCCGGCACCAGCACCATGGCAAAATAAGGAGCGCAGTCGTCTGGCTTGGCGGCGAGCGGGATCGCTCGCTCGCCCGTCATGGTGCCGCGCTCGACGTAAACGGCGCGAGCGAGGCGGCCGGTCCGTTCAAGCGCGCGGCGCACCTTGGGCAGATTGCGTCCGAGCTTGATCACGACCACGGCGTCCGTCTCGTTAAGGCGCCGCTCCAACTCGTGTTGCGCAAGCGTGCCGGGAAGCACCGAGAACACGTCGTCGCCCTGCGCCATCGGAGTCCCGACCGCCGACCAGCACCCGGACATTCCACTCACGCCCGCAACGACCTCGGTGCGAAAGCGATCTGCCAAGCGCACGTGCAGGTGCATGTAGGAACCGTAGAACAGCGGGTCGCCCTCACAGACCACGGCCACTAGGCGACCGTCATCGAGGTAGGAGGCCACGTCGCGTGCGGCGGCGTCGTAGAACGCGCGGACGGCATCGCAATAAGGTGCTTCGTCCCTCGGCAGCTCGGTCGTCACCGGAAACGTAAGCGCCAGTTCGCGGATGCCGGGTTTGAGGTAGCGTGCGGCGATGGTCCTAGCGTTTCCGGAGTTGCCGGCCTTGGTGAAATGCACGACCACGTCGGCCTGTTCCAGCACGCGCACCGCCTTGAGCGTGATCAGCTCGGGATCGCCCGGTCCAACGCCGACGCCGACGAGTTTTCCGGGCGTGCTCAAATTCCGGCCCTCGCAAGCGCGTTGACGGCGGCCGCCGCCATCGCGCTTCCACCCATTCGCCCCAGCACGGTGAGGAACGGGACACCGCGCGAGTCCGCCGCCAACGCGTCCTTCGCCTCCGCGGCACCGACGAAGCCAACGGGGATACCGACAATCGCGGCCGGCCTCGGCGCGCCAGCGTCGAGCATTTCGAGCAAGCGAAACAAAGCGGTCGGTGCGTTGCCGATCGCTACCACCGCGCCGCCAAGGCGATCTCGCCACAAGTCGAGCGCGGCGGCCGAGCGGGTCGTGTGACGGTCTTCGGCCAACCGCGCCGCGCGCGGATCGTGCAACCTGCAAACCACCTCGTTTTGTTCAGGTAGGCGCACGCGAGTTACGCCGTGTGCTACCATCTCCGAGTCGCACAGGATGGGCGCGCCGCGCGCGAGCGCCGCCCGCGCCGCACCGACGAGGCCTTCGCCAAACACGATTCGGCTCGTCACCTCGACGCAACCGCAGGCGTGAACCATGCGCACCACGACGTCGGCTTCCTCCGCCGAAAAGCGCGAGAGGTCCGCCTCCGCCCGAATAATGGCAAACGAGCGCTCGTAGATGCGGCCGCGGTCGCGAAGATAGTCGAGCCGCTCAGGCACCGGTAGCCTCGCCGAGGATCAAACGCATGATCAGCGCGCGGTCGAGGCGGGACAGCACCTCGGCCGCGCTTTCGTCTCCCACGCACAGGCGCCGCACAGTGTCTGCGCATCGCGAGAGGGCGCTCGGCAATGCCTCGGGCATGAGGATCGCGAGAGGCTCATCGCGGGCGGACCCATTCACCACCACGCCACACCGGCCTTCGATGCCAACGACCGTCAGCGGCGTGGAACGCGGACAGGCGCAACCCTTGGCGCATCCTGACAGGTGCACCATGGGAACGTCGGCGCCGGCAACCGCCGCCTTCGCAAGGCTCGGCGCGAGCGAGCGCGTGGAAATTTCCGCCGCAGCGCAGATCGGTGCGCCCGCGCAAGCGACAATCTGGCGGCGCGGGTCCTCCGCGCGCGCGATGAAGCCAAGCCGTTCCGCGATGCCCGCCAGACGCTCGGCGCGATCTGCGGTGACGCCCACGACGAGGAGCGCGCGGCCCGGCGTGGTGCGAAGACCCGTCGCGCCTAAATCCGCCGCCGAGTGAGTAAGCTCCTCGAGCGCGGTCGCATGCGCATGACCGAAGGCGAGACCAAGGCCAATCACCAATCGCCCGTCGCGCAATGCATGCCTACCGAGAGGGTCGGCTGCCGCGCGCCGCGGTGGCGGCGGGAGATCGACGAGGACGTCGGCGATTACACGGCAAAACGCGGCCGCGCCGTTCGTCGCGATGATATCTCGTGCGCGCGCCACGGGTCCGCCGGCTGCGATCACGCGCAGCATGCGCATTGCCGCCTCGACCGCATGCTCGGCAGCGACGGCGCCGATAGGGGTCGCGGTCTCCGCATCGCCGCCGACGGCGAGGTGAAGGGATGCGCCCTTTGCTTGTGTCCGCATCCGTACGTCGGCAGCCACCGCGTCGAGGTGAAGCACGCCGCCGCCATCGATCGCGATGGAAACTTTTGGACCGATGTCGGCGGCGAAAGGCGCTGCTGCAATCGCGCGACGCAGGTCGGCAGCGACGGCGCCAACATCAATCGCTTCCTGGGGATCGAGGCCCGCGAGAGGATCGCTCAAGACCGGCGGACCTTCGCCAAATGCCACGCCGATCCCGGCGACCGCTGCCGCGAACCGCTTTACGGAGTCTTCCGTCAATCCGCGGATTTGAATGCTCCCGCGCGAGGTGATCTCGATGACGCCGTTGCCGCAGTTGCGTGCGGCCGTGCACAAGGCGACGAAGGCTTCGCAAGACATCGTTGTGCCCGTCGGCGTGAGCCGCACGAGCAGGCCGTCTCCGGTCGCCATGGGTTGCGAGAGACCGGGGCAAGTGCCGCGTCGCAGGTGAGCGTTCACGGTCCCGCCTCTTTCGTAAGCATTCGCAAGCTCACGTCGACGTCGTTGCGCCGAGGATGCCAAAGCCCGCGCCGGCGCGCGGCATCGAGACGGGCCGCGATGGCGGCAGCTGCCGCAGGGTTCTCCCGAAGAAGGAAACTCCGAACGCCGTCGTCGGCGACATAAGCATCGTGCAAGAGATCGAAAAAGTGGCTCGCGACGGCGCCCGTCGTCTCGGCGAAGTCGACGAGCCGGTCGACGGTTTCGGCGAGCTCGGCTGCTCCCCGCGGACCGTGCCGCAGCTGGCCTGCGATGAATTTGGGATTCGCTGCACGCGAGCGCACGATCCGCGCCAGGGCCGCGGATAACGAACGCGCGCGCGGGCGTGCGGGATCGGTCGTATCGAGAATGATGAGGTCAGGCGCACGGCCAAGCGCGGACGCAGCCGCGGCGAAACCGCCGACGAAGGCAACGTCTTCCGATCCTTCCAACAGATCGCGCGCGGGATCTTCGGCGGAATGCACGAGCAAGTCCGCGGTCGCGACGCGGGCTTCGAAGGCGCCGGGAGCAAGCGCCGCGTCGCCCTCCGCGCCGCCGTAGGCGTGCGAGACGGCCGCGAGATAAGCACTCGCAACTTGCTCGCGATCGATGTCGCGCCCCAGCAGGTCCTCGACGCCGGCGCCGTAGGCTCCGGGCGCGGTGCCGAAAATACGCGCAATCGACGCGCCTGCGTGCGCGGACGATGCGCGGCAAGCGGCGGCAAGCGGGTTCTCGTCGGCCGCCTCCTCGCGCGCCGCGACCGCGCGCACGGCGGCGTCGATGAGTGCAATCTGGGCGGGGAACAAGTCCCGGAACAAACCTGAAATTCGCCAGGTCACGTCGACCCGGGGCCGCCCCGCACTCGCCGTGGGTAGAACCTCGACGCCGGTGACGCGGCCGGTGGCCTGGTCCCACGTCGGACGGCAACCCATCAATGCGAGCCCCTGCGCAATTTCCTCGCCGCCGGTGCGCAACGTGGCGCTGCCCCAAAGATCGACCACGGACGCGCGCGGCATTTCGCCGTGGGTCTGCATATAGGCGCGGATCACCTCGTCGGCGGCGAGCCGGCCGAGATCGGTCGCCGTCGGCGTCGGCAACGTGCGCGGATCGGCGGCGAACATGTTGCGCCCGGTCGGCAGGACGTCGCGGCGCCCGCGTGCAGGGGACCCGGCCGAGCCCGGAGCGATTCGGCGAACGTCCAAGGCGGCCAAGATCGCAACCCGTTCCGCTTCGGCGCTCGCCGGCCAAGCAGGATCGCCAACGTCCGTGGGCGCGCGCCCGTAGACATGAAGTCCGTCCTTGACCGCAAGATCCTTGAGATCGCACAGCCAAGCATCGATGCGCCGCAACGCATCGTCGGGACTATCGTCGGCCTGCACGCGCGCCTCGACCGCAAGTCCGGTCCGTTCCGCCTGTTCCAGGATCAGTCGCCCGAGCCGTTCCCGCCGGCGCCGATCAAGGCCGTCCGCCTGGGCGTATTCGTCGATAAGCCGCTCGAGCTCGCGGGCGGCTCCCGCGAGGCCTGCCTCGACGAGCGGCGGCGGCAGGTGCCCGACGGTCACCGCCGCGATCCGCCGCTTTGCCTGCGCGGCTTCCCCGGGATTGCTGACGATAAAGGGATAGATCACAGGCAAGTATCCGACCATCAATTCCGGGAAGCATGAGGCGGTCAGCGCGACGGCCTTGCCAGGGAGCCATTCGAGAGTGCCGTGCGCGCCCATGTGGACGAGGGCATCGACCTTCGCAACGTGCCGAAGCCAAAGGCCGAACGCGAGCAACGCATGGCGCGGCGGCAAAGTCGCGTCGTGATAGTCGGCTCGACGATCAGTCAAGCGTCCTCGGTCTGGAGGGAATGCGACGAGGACGTTCCCGAAGGTGCGCGCGCGAAAACAAAATGCGCGGTCACGCACGTCGCTGTCGTTGTCGGCGTCGCCCCATGCCGCCTGCACGCGCGCTATGGCCTCATAGGGAAAGGTCGCCACGAGGTCGCGATAGCGATCGAGCGAGAGGGCTGCATCGTTCGAAGGTTCGACCAAAGCGTCGAGCAATGCGCGCGAGGTTTTCGGCGCACCGGTGACGCCATAGTTGGCCTGTTCCATGTCCGACAGCAGCCCGACAACGCTCGCCGCAACATCGAGGCCGACGGCATACCCGGCCCGACCCGGCGCGCCTGGGTAATCGGGCAGCAGCACCGCCACGCGCCGTTCGGATCGCGGTGTGGCCTGAAGCTTGACCAGCGCCGCGATGCGATCGGCCAGAATCGCGACCCGGTCTGCCTCCGGCAAACTGCCGAATGCGCTGAAGCAGAGGTCGTCCTGTGCCGGTAGTGGCCCCTTGAAAGCGACCACACCTTGCAGCACTCGCCCGTCGAGTTCGGGCAGCACGACGTGCATCGCGAGGTCGGCGGGCCCGAGGCCGCGCGGGCTTTGCGACCAGGCCGAACGCCTGGTGGTTGCAATCACGGCCTGCAGCACAGGCACATCGATTTCGTCGAATGGCGTCGGCTCGCCCGCGGTCGCGGCCGCGGCGAAGGCGGTCGCAGTGACGATGACGGCTGGCTTAAGCCGCGCCAGTGCCGCGCGCACGAACTCGGCTGCTGCACGATCCTTCAGGCTCGGGACCACCAGCGGAGCAGGTTCGAGGCCCCGTTCTGCCAGCGCTCGACACAGCGCATCGATCGGTGCCGTGTCGGCCGCCAGCAACATCGCACGATAGAAGATGATCGGGACGCAAGGGCGGCCGCGCTGGCGGAACGAGACAAGTCGGTCGAGGTCGACGGCGCCTTCACCCGGAATATACCCGGCCGTACGCGGCACCGGGCGCGGCTCGGGTGCTTCGACGCGCACTCCCGAATGTCGCGCAAGCCGCCGAAGCAACGCTCCCAAATTCTCTCCTCCGCCTTCGCGGAAAAAGCACAACAGCGTGTTGAGTTCGTGGGCCGGCAACGTGGAGGCTTCGGCCAGGCGAGGATCATCGCGATCCTCGCCTGGCAGAACCGCAAGCGCGATGGAGTTTTCGCGCGCAAGCGATGACAGCCGCTCGACGCCGTAACGCCACCAGTCGAGGCCTCCAAGCAGGCGGACGACGACGACCTTCGCGTGCCTTCCCACGGTGTCGAGCCAAAGATCGACCGAGAGCGGATGGCGCAGGTCCCGCAGGTTTGCGAGCCGAACAGTGGGAAGCGCATTGCGCTGCGCTGCCCAGGCAGCCGCAAGGCCCGACAGATCGCTGTCGGCGAACGACAAAATGACAATGTCACCAGGCGACTGGCGCAGATCGACCGCTTCGACCAGGTCGTCGATGGAAGCCGCAGCGGTCGCCAGCAGATGCATCCTTCACCCTCGCAGCGTTCGTGCTACGCCGTCGCGATCTAGCCCCCGCAAACCGATGACGACAAGCTGACCTTTCCGCTCCTCCGCGGCGGTCCAGGCGCGATCGTAATGGTGGCTGACGCGCGGACCGACGGCCTGTACGAGCAGGCGCATCGGCTTGCCAGCGACCGCTGCAAATCCCTTCACGCGCAGGACGCTCGCATCCGCCGCCGCAGCCGCAATGCGAGCCGCGAGGTGCTCAGGATCCGAAATCTCCGGCAACGGCAGGACGAAGGTTTCAAAATCGTCGTGATCGTGCTCCAGTTCTGCGTCATGGCGCGTGCGGCGATTGGCGATGTCGTCTTCCGTTCCGATGCCCAGCCCGAGCAATGCCGCTGGATCAACCTTGCCGTTGGCCACCGGCACAATCTTCACGGCACGCGGCAACGCCCGCACGATCGCGGCGATTGCCTTCTCGGCGCCTGGGGGGTCCAACAGGTCGCGCTTGTTGAGCACCACGAGATCGGCGCAGGCGATCTGATCGTCGAACACCTCCTCGATCGGATCGTCATGATCGAGCGCGGTGTCGGCTTCGCGTTGGCGCGTGAGCGCATCAAGATCGGCGGCGAGGCGTCCCTCGGCCAGCGCGGCGCCGTCGACCACGGCGACGACTCCGTCGACCGTGACTCGACTCTTGATCGCCGGCCAGTGAAAGGCCTGGACCAACGGCTTCGGCAATGCCAAGCCGGACGTTTCGATCACGATATGCTCGACCAAGGGTTTTCGCGCCAGGATCGTGTCCAAGGCAGGTACGAAGTCGTCGGCAACCGTGCAGCAGAGGCAGCCGTTGGCCAGTTCGACGATGTTCTCTTGCGGACAGGCCTCATCGCCGCAACCCTTGAGAATTTCGCCGTCGATGCCGACGTCGCCGAACTCGTTCACGATCACGGCCAATCGCCGACCGTTCGCATGGGCCAAGACGTGCCGGATCAGCGTCGTCTTCCCGGCCCCGAGGAAACCGGTCACGATGGTGCACGGCACGCGCGCGGACGAAGTGCTCATTCGAGTTCCTCGAAGTTGAGAGGCGGCACGCGGGCGATGAGCCCGCGCTTGAGCGGTTGCGGCCTTCCCCGCCATGGCATGATGCCGTCAGTCGCGCACGCCAGAAGGCGTGCGCCGTCGACGAGCGCCGGCCCGCAGGCGACATCGAGGCCACCGAAGACGTAGGTCCAGCAGCCATTGCAGCGTACGGCAGCGCTCAAGCCACGCGTGCAATTCGCCAAGCACCGCACTGGCTTGATCACGACGCCACTGCCTTCGGCGGCTTTCGCCGTCGCCGCGGCCAAGATTGCACCGGGGCGTGGTTCGCTCTCCGGTCCGCCGGGATGTCGGCAGGTGATGCACACGTAGACGGTTGCAGCGTCGGTGGGCACTGCGGGATCGGTCACGCCTTGCTGTCGGACAGTGGTCACCCGTGCCGCTCCGCAGGGGCGATCGCCCCGACGCGGGTGCTGATGCGACTCGACCGGCCCCGAGGCACCCCGCCCGGGCCACGACCGAATCAACGGCAGGTCTCCTGGCTCGCGGGTCGGCGCCCGTCACCGCCTTCCCGGGTTGTCCCAGTGGCAATGTGGCACGGGCTCGCCGCTTACAGTTGCGGGGGCAGCTGCGGCCTTGGAACTTTCATTCCGCACCGCATTCCCTTTTCGCTCTCGCATGAGAGACCGTCGATCGCCGCCACTTAACGGTCGCCATCCGCGCCTTGTCAATGCCGCTGCAGCGTTCCGCTTGCGGTCGATTTCCCGACGGCTATAGTCGTGCGGTCGTCGATACCCACCTCGGTGGGACGAAAAAGGGAACGTGGTGAGGGCTTTGCCCGAAGCCGCGGCTGCCCCCGCAACTGTGAGCGGCGAGCTTCACTCGATCAGCCACTGGAGCCAGCTGATGCTCCGGGAAGGCGGAGGAAAGCAGCGACCCGCGAGCCAGGAGACCTGTCGACGACGCCAACCGTAACCACGCCTTCGGGTGGAAGGCGGATGGGGGATGCCATGACTTTACGTCTTCTTTGCCGCACGGCGCTCGTC
>JBKOXY010000084.1:0-5249 GCA_046725125.1 Pseudomonadota bacterium
TGTTTCTGGTGCGTAGAGGCCGATTTCGACAAGGTCGAAGGCGTGATCAGCACCACCTCGGGCTATACCGGCGGGCGCACCGCCAATCCCAGCTACGAGGAGGTCTCGCGCGGCGGCACCGGCCACGCCGAAGCAGTGGAGGTCGTGTACGACCCGGCCAAAGTGAGCTATGAGAAGCTGCTCGACGTGTTCTGGCACAACATCGATCCTTTGGCGAAGGATCGGCAGTTCTGCGACTACGGCGACCAATACCGCAGCGCGATCTTCTATCATGGCGACGAGCAGCGCGCGCTGGCGGAGGCCTCGAAGGCGGCGGTTGCGAAACGCTTCAAGCAGCCGATTCAGACCGCAATCGTGGCGGCCGGCTCGTTCTATAAAGCCGAAGAGTACCATCAGGATTACTACGTGAAGAATCCCGTCCGCTATAGATTCTATCGTTTCAATTGCGGCCGCGACGCCCGGCTCGAAGAGCTGTGGGGCAAGAAGGACTAGCACCATGATCGATCGTCGTCGCTTGCTGGCGGGTGTAGGGATGGCGCTGATCGCGGGCCTGCGCGCGCTCTGGAGCACGGATGCCGAAGCGGCCGACAGCTTCGAAATCCAAAAGAGCGACAGCGAGTGGCGAGCCATCCTGACCAAGGCGCAATACGACGTCCTGCGTCGGCACCGCACCGAATCCCCGGGCTCGAGCCCGCTCAACGACGAGAAGCGCAAGGGCACGTTTGCCTGCGCGGGCTGCGATCTTGCGCTGTTCTCGTCGGAAACCAAATACGACAGCAAGACCGGCTGGCCGAGCTTCTATCGGCCGCTGCCGAACGCGATCGGCACCGCCACCGACCACCTGTTGCTGCTGCCACGCACCGAGGTGCATTGCCGGCGCTGCGGCGGACATTTGGGCCATGTCTTCGAGGACGGACCGCCGCCCACGGGATTGCGCTACTGCATCAACGGCGTGGCCTTGAAATTCCTGCCCGACGCCCCGGCTTGACCGCGGCTTTTCCATAAGGACGCGGACGCCGACGGGCCGCTTTTGCGGCCGGCGCCGCGGGCGTAAGTTTTCCCACGGCGCAGATGCCGCGAGCGCAATGAGGGCCGCCGTGACCCATAGAGTCGGGATTTGTCTCGCCGCCGCCATCGCGGGATGGCTCGCAACCATCCCCGCTTTCGCCGCGGACAAGCTCAAGATTGCGGTCGGGCAGCGCGAAATATGGCACGGGGCTCCGGCCGCGCTGGGCGAGCGCGCCGGCATTTTCCGCAAGCACGACCTCGATCTCGAGCTGCTGTTCACCAGCGGCAGCGGCGAGACGATGCAGGCGGTGATCGCCGGCAGCGTCGGCATCGGCGTCGCCGCCGGCACGCTCGGCGTCATGGGCGCCTACGCCAAGGGCGCGCCGATCCGCATCATCGGGGCGGAATCGACCGGAGAGGATTCGTATTGGTACGTGCGGGCGGATTCGCCAGTCAAATCGATGGCCGACATGAAGGGTCGGACCATGGCCTACTCGACCAACGGCTCGTCCACCCATGCGAATGCGCTCGCCTTTGTCGAGCTTTACAAGGTCGACGCCAAGCTCATCGCGACCGGCGGCTTTCCGGCCACGTTCACCATGGTGATGTCGGGCCAAATCGACGCCGGCTGGTCGGCGCCGCCCTACGCCATGGAGGCGCTCCGCAAGGGCGACATCCGCGTCATCGTGCGGTCGAGCGAGCTGCCGCTGGTGAAAGGGCACACCATTCGCGTGCTCGTCGCCAACAAGCAGAGTCTGGACAGCAAACCGGACGTCTATCGCCGCTTCATGCGTGCCTACCGCGAGACGGTGGATTGGATGTATGCCAGCGACGAGGCGCCGAAGATTTACGCGGAATTCGCCAAGATCGGCATCGAGGATGCGCGGCGCGTGCGCGAGGAGTTCGATCCCAAGGAGATGGTAATTCCGGACCGTGTGGTGGGACTGAGCGAGCTGATGCCCGATGCGGTCAAGTTCAAGTACTTGAGCCAGCCGCTGACCGCGAAGGAACTCGAGGAGCTGGTGCAAATTCCAAGATAAGCGTGGACGCCTTCGGCCGGCTGTCGTTGCGGGGCGCGCCGGCGATCTCGGGTGGACCACCGGCACGGGCCTAGCCTCGCTCGAGGAGTTCTCCGACCTGCGCATCGGCTCGCCCGCCCGGCCCCCGAGATCGAGCGCCGGCGTGGAGGCGATCAAGGCGGTGGAAGGCCCGCAGTGACGTCCAGCGCGCGGGCGCGCCTCGGCGGGCGGCATAAGCCGGGAGCGCCGCCGCCCAGTCGGCGCATGCGCCCGCCACCCGAGCCGTTCCTTTTGCGCCGCACCGAAAATCGGGGTCGATCGCAATTCCGTTATTGTCCGCCACCGCGCGGCTC
This sequence comes from Pseudomonadota bacterium, assembly GCA_046725125.1. Lineage (GTDB taxonomy): Bacteria > Pseudomonadota > Alphaproteobacteria > Rhizobiales > Xanthobacteraceae > VAZQ01. Next base: position 2,381 of record JBKOXY010000084.1, read on the forward strand.
GATATAAGCTCGCCCCGCGAGCAGGGGCTTCGCTTTGCGCACGGGGTTGCAATGTCTTCGCAGAAGAATGGCGCCGCTATACTGGACAAGACCAAGGCCTACCGACCTACCGACAAAGAGCCCTTCATGAATGAGCGCCAGCGGGAGTATTTCCGCCAGAAGCTGCTCACGTGGAAGGAGGAGATCCTCAAAGAGGCCAAGGAGACGCTGGCCCATCTCCAGGCCGAGAACGAGAACCATCCGGATCTTGCCGACCGCGCGTCCTCGGAGACCGACCGGGCGATCGAGCTGCGCGCCCGCGACCGCCAGCGCAAGCTGATCGCCAAGATCGACGCGGCGCTCGCCCGCCTCGAGGACGGCACCTACGGCTATTGCGAGGAGACCGGCGAGCCGATTTCGCTCAAGCGGCTCGAGGCGCGCCCCATCGCCACGCTCTCGGTCGAGGCGCAGGAGCGGCACGAGCGGCGCGAGCGCATCTATCGCGACGAGTGATGCGCTACGCGCCGCAACGGCCAATAGCGATCAGCAAAATGACGAATGGCGCCGCGGGGTAAACCGCGCGCAAGAGCCCTCGCGAATCGCCGATCAAGGCTTGGAGGGGGGACGGTTCAGCAGACTCGCCATCTCCTGTTCGAGGCTGTCGTAGAACGATTTCTGCGGCGCGGCCTTGGTGTCGGGACCCTTGCCGCGCGCGCCTTTCGCGGGGTCCGCGGGCGTTGCCGCCTGCGCTTCATCGCTCGGCGCTGCAGCGGGCTCGCCCGGCGTCTTCGGCGGCGCGGATGGCGCCGCACGGGTGTCGTCGGTCTTGAGCGGCCGGCGCAGCGCCATGTCGGGCCGCGGGGAGGGCGCAGGCGGCGTGAATACCGCGCCCTCGGGCGCGGCCTCGCCCGCTGCCTTGGGCGCAGGCGGCGCCGCGCGGGCATCCTCGCTCTTGCCCGGACGTCGCAGCGCGGCCTCCAGCCGTTGCGCCATTTCCGAGAGGTTCTGGTCGGCCGGCGGCTTGAGCGCGGCGTCGGTAGCGCTCGCGGCAGCCGGGGGCGCCGGTTGCAGCCGCGGCATGCGCCGAGGCGCCGGTTCGGCGGGCTCGGGAGCGCCCGGCATGCGTGACAATTCTTCCGCCAAGCCGGCCAGCGGGTCGGCGGTGCGCGGCTTGCGCTCGCGCGGCGCAGGACCAGGCGACGGCAAAGGAGGCAACGGCGGCGCTTCAGGCTCCACCGGCGGCCGCTCTCCCGGCCATAGCATCGGTTCTTCGACCGCGGTGGACGGACGTTGCGGCTGCGGCTCCGCGCGCAGCGAGGGCTCGACCCGCGCCGCCGGCTCGACCTTTGGCGCCGGCTCGGGCTGCAGCGGCCACATGGTGTCTTCCCCGAGCGGGACCGCCCGCGGCAGCGTGTCGGCTGCGGCGGGCGGACGGGTGGGAGCCGCCTCCCGCAGCGCGGCGGCCGCGCGCACGATGTTCTGCTCGACCACCACGTCGGTCGGACCGCCGATGATGAGAAGATGCTCCACATTGTCGCGGCGAATAAGGACGAGGCGGCGCCGGCCGTCGACCGTTGCCTGGTCGATCACGGCGAGGCGCGGCTGACGGCCGCGCGCTGCGCCGCCGCCGAGCCGGCCGCCACCGAGCCGGCGCAACAGCCAGAACGCCAACGCGAGTAGGACGAGCACCACGATCACGAAGAAAAGGATCTTGAGGCCGCTCTGTCCTTCGCCGAATAAGGTGTCCAACATCACTCCTCCCTGCGTCCCAGGGGTGCGGCGTGTCGATCGGGATCGCCCGAATGGTTAACGCCGCTGGCAATGCCTGTCGCCGTCAATACTAACAAGAAATTAAGAAAGATAGGCCCCAGGACGCCCAACTCCATGCCTCAAAGCTTTCTCGTGGTAAACGGCGCTTTGATGGCCGGGGCTCCCCACGAGCGGCCGCAACCGGCCGTTAACCCTCAACCATCGACAAAATCTGCCCCCTGGCAAGGGCCCCGCGCACCGGGCGACGCGCGCCCTCGTTGCGCCTGGCGCCCGCCGCGACCTTCCATGCGCCTCGCACGCGCATCGATGGCGATGCGCCGGGGAAAGACATGGGGCGGGCGCGCGCGAGGCGCATACGGGCGTGGGAACTCGCGGGCCGGGGTGCGAGCCCCTTGCGGGGACTCACCGGCTGGGGCACTCAGGGCAACGCGAATGAGGCCGATTCCACGCCGATCATGACGCAGCAGCACTTGCCCGACGACAATGCCCGCGCGCCGATCGATCGGAGCCGGGCGAGCCGCGGCGGCGGCAGTATCGGTCTCGTCCTGCTCATCGCGCTCGTACTCGTCGGCGCCGCGGGCGCGCTGGTGTTGATCGGGCGCGCCAAGGCCGAGCCCTACATCCTCACGCTGCTCGCCGTGCTGGCCACGCTCGGCGTGTTCCTGCTGTTTGCGCTCGCGGCCGGCATTTTGCGCATGTCGGGTCGAGAGGCCGCGAGCCCGTTGCTCAAGGCCGTGGTCGATCATGCCAACGAGGGCATCCTGGTGACGGACCCGCAGGGCCGTGTCGCTTACGCCAACGCGGCTTATCTCGACCTGGTCGAGGCCTCCGGTCGCCAAGACGCGCGGCCGGTGGAGCGCGTCTTCATGGGCGATCCCGCCGTTTCCGAAGCCGTCTACCGCCTGCTCAGGGCGGCGCGCGAAGGACGCCGCGGCCAGGAGGAGGTGCGCGTCACCGCGCGCAAGGGCGAGAGCGGGCGATGGCTGCGTATCCGCGTGCGCCCGCTCGGCGAGAGCAAACGCGAATCGCGCATGACGGTGTGGTCGCTGGCCGACGTGACGCGCGAGCTCGAGCGGCACGAGAACGTGTTTCAAGAGCTGCAGCACGCCATCGACTATCT
>JBKOXY010000083.1:0-7341 GCA_046725125.1 Pseudomonadota bacterium
GTTGCCGTCATCGTAGCGCAATCCGTTGCGCTTCATGCCGCGGATGAAGGACATGCCGAGCAGCGGCGCATTCCTGCGATCGTCCGTGCATCCGGCGCAGGTCGGATTGGGAGCGTCGCCGGGCCGCGCAAACAGCTTTGCAAACGCGCCCTCGAAGACGCCCTTGCGCTCCACGAAGAGAAACCATCCCATCGACTTGCCGGATTCGTCCTGCTTCTGCCACAGGCCGGCGACGGTCGGTTCCGCGGCTTGGATGGGAAGCGTGGCGCTCGTGAACGTCACGAGGCTCGCGATGAGCAGTATCGACAATCGTGTTTTCAATGGAGCGACCCCCCGGTCTAGATCAGCGGCGTGACGGCCTACGGAAGTCGCGCAACAATATGCCCATTTCAGGGCGCGGCCGCGTCATACCCGTGGGGTTTCGACAGGGTATGGGGCTGCGAATTGGCGCAATAAGCCCTGGAGCCGCGAAAATTTCGCGCCTTGGGGCGCTTTGACCGCCTTCCATGGTCTGCCGGCCGGCCGCGAGGCGATCGCCGGTCAACCATCCTTCTTTTCGGCGAAGACGAAGCCTTGTCTTGGGCGCGCGCGCAAGGCAATCATGCAGCGCGCTTTGATGGCTACACTTGATAGCTCAGAGCCTTCGTCACTGTCATTGTTTGAACGCTGAGCAACCGCGTCCGCCCATGTCGCTGATCTACCGGCTCGCATCGCGGAACCTGTTGCACGATCGGTTGCGATTCGTCGCAACCGTCATCGGGATCGTCTTTTCCATCGTGCTCGTGACCGTCCAGTTGGGTCTCTATTTGGGATTCGGACGAATAGTCACCACGATGATCGACCACGCATCGGCGGATCTGTGGATCATGCCGGCGGGAACGAAGTGCTTCGAAGATCCGTCGACGCTGGACGAGCGCAAGCGATTTCAAGCGCTGGCGATCAACGGCGTGGCGCAGGCCACACCGGTCGTCATCGGCTATGCCGACTGGCGGATACCGGAAGGCGGAACGTCCCCTGTGTTCATCGTCGGATCGGATTTGAGAGCGGAGGGATTGCTGCCCTGGAATTTGGTCGAAGGCAGCCTCGATGCGCTGGCGATTCCCGGCGCCGTCGCGGTGGACCGGTCCTACTTCGACCGGCTCGGCGTCAGCGGGATCGGCGCCAACGCCGAGATTCGCGGGCACAAGGTGGAGGTGCGAGCGGTCACCAAGGGCATCCGTTCATTCACGACCACGCCATACGTCTTCACGACGCTCGATCGGGGGCGGCTCTTTACCGGAACGTCGGCGAACAAGGCCACGTATTTTCTCGTGCGCGTTGCTCCCGGCGCCGACGTGGAAAGCGTCCGCCGCGGGCTAGAGGCAAATCTCTCCGATGTCGACGTTCTCACGCCCACGCAGTTTCGCGACCGCAGCCGCTCGTTCTGGTTGTTCGGTACCGGCGCCGGCTTCGCCTTGTTCGCAGGCGCGCTGCTCGGCATGATCGTGGGCACCGTTATCGTCGCACAAACCTTGTATTCCAGCACCAAGGATCATATCAACGAGTTCGCAACGCTGCGCGCCATCGGGTCGTCCAGCGTGTACATTCACAAGGTCATCATCTGCCAGGCGTTGATCAGCGCCGTCATCGGGTTTTGCCTCGCCGCCGGCATCGGCTTGATCGTCGTCGCGGCGACCGCGGACACCGCGTTGCCGGTCATCATGACACCCGCGCTCACCCTAGTGCTATTCCTGCTGACGTTGGCCATGTGCGTCGTATCGGCGATGGCCGCGATCCTGCAGGTCACGCGCATCGATCCCGTGATGGTATTCACGCGATGACCGAACCCATCGTCGAGGCCGTCGACATCGTCAAGTTGCTAGGCAAGGGGGCGGCTCAGGTCCAAGCGCTCAAGGGCATAAGTCTGGCGCTCAAGGGCGGCGAATTGACGCTGTTGATTGGGCCGTCGGGCAGCGGCAAGACCACGCTGCTGTCGATCCTCGGATGCATGATGACGCCCACGCGCGGAACCGTTCGCATGGGCGGCCGCTCCACGGAAGGTGCCGGTCCCGAGGAACTGGCCAAGCTCAGGCGCGAGCATGTGGGGTTCATCTTTCAATCCTACCATCTGTTTCCGACCTTGACGGCTGCGGACAATGTTCGGTTGGCATTGGACGTGCGCGGCGACAACTCCGCGCATTCCATCGCCAGGACCAAGGACGCCTTGGCCATGGTCGGTCTCGCCCACAAGAGCAACGCATTTCCGCTCGAACTCAGCGGCGGCGAACAACAGCGGGTCGCCATCGCACGGGCGATCGTGGGACAACCATCGGCCATTCTCGCGGACGAACCAACCGCCTCCCTCGACGGCGAGAACGGCAATGCGGTCATGACGCTGCTAGCTGGGATCTCCAAGGATCGCTCGCGCGGGGTGTTGGTGGTCGCGCACGACCCGCGTATATTGCGCTTCGCCGACCGAGTGGTTCACATCGAAGATGGATGCATCGTGCGCGAAGAGCGCAGCGGTGCAGCGCTCACAAAAGACGAAGGCGATGGCGCAATCCATGATCACGCCGAAAAGCATGATCGGGTCGAAGAGTAAGTCGGCTGCTCGCGGCGCAGCCGCCGTCGTATTCGCGTTGGTGGCGCTGGCTGCGCGAACGGGCGCGCAAGACGCGCCACACGCGGCGCGACCTGAGGCAGCGGACGACAAACGCTGGCAAACGGTGGCCCCTGGCCGGGTGGAACCCGCCTCGGGCGAGATCAAAATCGCGGCACCGGTCTTGGGAGTGATCGCGCAGGTGCTGGTCAAGGTCAACGACAAGGTATTCGCCGGTGAGCCGCTGATCCGGCTCATCGACAATGAGGCCCAGGCGCGGCTTGCCGCCGCCGAGGCTCAGGTCGCGTTTCGCCTGCGGGCGCGTAACGAAGAGACCGCGTCGGTGAGGTCGACCGCGCGGCGCACGACCGAGGCTGCGGTCGCGGATACCGACAAGGCGGCCGCGCGGCGCAGGGCCGAGGATGGGGTTGCCGACGCTGACAAGGCGGTGACGGCGGCGCAAGCCGCACTCGACAAAGCCCTGGTGGAGAGGCGCGCCGGCCGGGCATCGGACGCGGATCGTGAGGCGGCGCGCACGGCATTGTCACGGGCGCAAGATCGCTTGCAGCAGCAAAAGGCCGAGCTGCGTCGCATCGAGGCCGACCCGAGCACCCCGCTGCCGAACTTTGCGGAAGGCCAGGTCAATGTGGCGCGCGCCGAATCGGCGGTCGCAACCGCGGCGATTGCAAAGTTGACGATCCGCGCGCCCATCGCCGGCACGGTGTTGCAGGTCAATGCCAAGCCCGGTGAATTGGCCGCTCCCTCCAATGCGCAGCCGTTGCTGGTCATCGGCGATGTCTCCGCGCTGCGCGTGCGCGCGGAACTGGATGAGCGCGATTTCGGGCAAATTAAGATCGGGCAGCCGGTCCTGGTGCGTGCCGCCGCGTTTCGCGGACGCGAATTCGCGGGCAAGGTCGCTTCCATCGCGCCGCTCGTCGAGCACGGGCGCATCAACGCGCGGGGACAACGCAACGTAACCGACGTCGATGTGGTCGAAGTTCTGATCGACTTGGCGCAGGCGGATCCGCTCGCGGTCGGGATGAAAGTGGATGTCTACTTCCAGCCCGAGGGCCGCTAGCACCCCGCCGCCAGCTTGCGGCCGACAAGCCGGCGACCATCTGTCGGAGACGGGCATGAGCATACGCGGATTGTCCGCATTGGTGGCGGTCATCGTTTCGTGCGCGATGCCGCATGGGCTTGCCGCCGAAACGCTCAAGATCGCCTCGCCCATCCGCGGCAGCTGGGAAGGCGCGATCCCCGAGCTCGGCAAGCAGGCCGGCATATTTCGCAAATACGGTCTCGATCTCGACATCCTCTACACCCAAGGCGGCGGCGAGACGCTGCAGGTCGTCATGTCGGGCTCGGTTGATATCGGCCTGAGCGCGGGCGCGCTCGGCAGCCTCGGGGCCTATGGGAAGGGCGCGCCGCTTCGCATCATCGGTGCGAGCTCGACCGGGTCGAGAGAAACCTTTTGGTGGGTCGCCGCCAAGTCGCCCTTGCGCTCGATGTGGGAGGTCGATGGTCAGAGCATCGCATATTCCACCACCGGCGCGTCCTCTCACATCACGGTGCTGCGGTTCATCAGCGAATACGGCCTCAAGACCAGACCGGTGGCGACCGGAGACGTCCCAGGCACCATCACCCAGGTCATGTCCGGTCAGGTGGACGTCGGCTGGTCGGTGGCGCCGTTCGTGCTCGACCTCCTCGCCAACGGAACGGCCCGCATGATCGGACGCGCCAGCGATATCGCCGCCATTCGCGAGCAGACCATTCGCGTGCAGATCAGCAACGCGCAGAATCTGGCGGCCAAGAAGGATGCCATCGCACGCTACATGAAGGCATACAACGAGACGGTCGACTGGCTGTATTCCAGTGCCGAAGCCGTGCCGCGCTACCTCGCGTTCTCCGGTTTGTCCGAGCCGGCGGTCCGCCTCATGCTCAAGGAGTTCATTCCGAAGGAGAGCCTGCAGACGGAAAAAATCATGGGATTGGGCGAGAGCATGAAGGACGCCGTCCAGTTCAAGTTCTTGTCGGCGCCGCTCAACGAAACTCAGCTCAAGGAGCTGATCCAGATCCCGTGACATGCGCAGCGGCGGGAATGTCGTTCATGCCGCGAAGTCGCTGTGCTCCCGCCCCCCATTTGGGAGAGGGAGCACACCGAGCAAGTCGACGGAGCAAAGTAGGAGCGCGCGAAGCAGAAAAACCATGACCGTGCAGAGCAGGAAAATCGGCGACATCGAAGTGACGGCGCTAAGCGACGGCGTGCTGGCGACTTCGCTCGACGTCGTTCTCGGCATGGACAGGGCCGAGAGCGAGCGCCTTGCGGGCAAGAAGGCCGGCGATGGCGTGCACATCGCGGTCAACGCGTTCCTGCTCAAGCTTGCGGGAAAATGGGCGCTAGTCGATACCGGCTCCGGCAACACCATGGGGCCGACGCTCGGCAAGCTCCCGGAGAATCTCCGCGCCTTGGGCGTCGCGCCGGAAGAGATCGCTGCCGTCTTTCTCACCCATATCCACCCGGACCATTCCAACGGCCTCGTTGATGACGCCGGCCGCGCCATCTATCCGAACGCGCAGCTCATCCTGCACGAGGCGGAAGCGCGATTTTGGCTCGATCGCGACGAAGCGAGCGGGCAGAACGAGCGTATCCGCCGCAACATCGCCAAGGCTGCGGTCACCACCGCGCCTTATCGCCACCGCATGCGCAGCGTGCGCGAAGGCGAGGCGATGGCGGGCGTGTCGGCGGTGCCGCTGCCCGGCCACACGCCCGGCCATACCGGATGGCTGATTGCGTCGGGCAAGGAGAGCCTGCTGATCTGGGGCGATCTCGTTCATCTCGCGTCCGTGCAAATCCCACGACTCGAGAGCGGGCTCGTCTTTGACGTCGATCCACAGGCGGCCTGCGCCACGCGCCTGCGCATGTTCGATCGCGTGGCCGCCGACAGGCTTACGGTCGCCGGCGCGCACCTCGATTTCCCCAGCTTCGGCACGATCGTGCGCAAAGGATCGGGCTTCGCGTTCGAGGCGGACGCGTGACGTTGCCAGCGCGTCAGGTTTCTCGGTCCAAAGATCCTGCGGCCACGACGTTGTCCCGCGCGAGCGCCGGCGCGGGCACGGCGAGCCATGCGTTCATCGCCTGCCGCGCCGCATCGCAGGCCTTCAGGCCTCTTGCACGCTTTCGATCAGGTCGCGACTGCGCGTTACTCCCGGCCATGCCTGATCGAAATCGGCAATGAGCAGCTTGAAGTCCGGGGAGTCGAGACGGTCGCGCAGAGTTGCCATGTCTTTGAACTGGTAGAGCGCATAGTGGACCGATGAGTCGCTGCGGCTCCAGAAGCGCCAGCCTTTCTCGGCATGGAACTTGTCCATCGCCAGGGGCAAATGATGCGTTCCATACCATTGATCGAATTTCGCGCGGTCGGATTCGTTCGGCACCTGCGCTCGAACCATGAAATAGGCTTTCCTTGCTTCCATGCCCGCTCCTCCTGGCAGAATGGCGCCCTCGACCGCTCTGAGCGCGGACGCAATCGAGCCGGCGTAGACCGCGTAAACTTGTCTGCGTTTGCGCCCGCGCCCGCTGTGGCGCCGGGATCGCGGTTAAACTACCATTGCCCCAGGCTCGGTCCCAGAGCCCATCCTGCTTATCTGCCGCCACGGGGAGGACGTTCATCAGCGCCCGATCCGAAAGTCGGATGCCGTTGCTTCGGCCGCTGGCGTGGCCGTCGGCTCGCGCCCTGTCGCATGCGCTGTGGCATGGCCGCTCAGTGCGCGCGCAGCTCCTCATCGTTTTCATTGTGATCGACGTGATTGCGGGATTGGTGGCGGGCGCCGTGACAATCCTTCAGGCGCGCGCGTCCACGCGGGTCGAGGTCGCTGCGTCGATGGAGCTCGCCGAGTTGCTCGTGAGCGAAGCGGTCGCGCTCATGCAGCAAGAGGTGCCGGCGGAAAAATTCCTCGCCGACCTCAGTTCGCAATTGCGGCTCGTGCGCCACGTGCGGATCGTGGTGAAGGACGCCGCCGGCTTTCCCCTCGCGCCGCGTCCGCCGGTTGGCGCCTCCGACGCCACGCGGCACGATCGTGTGCCGGCGTGGTTTGCGGCACTGATTGCTGCTCCGATCGCAAGCCGTAACGTGCCGGTCGTCGTCAACGGGGCGCGCGTCGGCTCGGTCGAGATCGTAGCGGAGCCGCACGACGAGATGGCGGAAGTGTGGGGTAACACCGTCGCGCTCGGAGCCGTTGCGCTCGGCGTGAACGTTGCCGTCATCGGCATTCTCTATGTTCTCTTCGGGCGGGTGCTCGATCCCCTCACCGGCGTCGCCCGCGGCCTCGCCGACCTCGAACACCGCAACTACCGGGTGCGGCTGCCACGGCCGCAGGCGCAAGAACTCGCCGCCATCACCGATCGGTTCAATGCGCTGGCGCAGGCGCTCGAGGCTGCGCGCGCCGAGAACGAACAACTCACCCATCGGCTGATTACGGCGCAGGACGACGAGCGGCGACGCACCGCGCTCGAGCTGCACGACGAGGTCGGTCCCAACTTGTTCGGGCTCAAGGCCCATGCGGCTTCGATCGCGACTGCAGCCGCCAAGCTCGAGGGTGAGGCCGCGCGCAAAATGACCGACCGCGTGCGCGACATGCTCGCGATCATCGAGCAGCTGCAGAGCATCAATCGCAGCATGCTCAACCGTCTGCGTCCGATGGCACTCGGCCACGTTCCCTTGCGGGATATTCTCTGCGAGCTGGTGCGCGATCGCGCGCGCCAG
>JBKOXY010000230.1:0-1202 GCA_046725125.1 Pseudomonadota bacterium
CCGAGCAGCCCGAAGGGCGGTGACGTCATCCGCTCCATGCACAAAGCGCCGGTCGCGTCCGCTCCTTCCAGCAGGCGCCAAACGCGTATGGCGCCGCAGCCGCCACGATAGCGCCCGGCGCCGCCGGAGTCCGGGTTGACCTCGTAGCGCTCGACGCGCACCGGAAAGGCCATCTCCATGATTTCCACCGGCGTGTTCATCGTGTTGGAGATGCCGCTGGCGATGCAGTTGATACCATCCTTGTTCGGTCGTGCCCCATACCCGCCCTTGACCGTCTCATAGGACACATAGGGCCGGCCGGTGCGGGGATCGACGCCGCCGAGCGTGAGGATGGCCGAGGTCCCTTGGCTGCAGGCCATCACCTGCTCCGGCATGAAGCGTGCGAGTGCGCCCATCACCATGTCGGCCACGCGATGGGATATCTCGTGGTTGGCGTAGACGACCGGGGCAGGAAACGTGGCGTTCACGACACAGCCCTTGGGCGCCCTGATCTCGATGGTGCGCCAGCAGCCGGAGTTGGGTGGAATGAGATTGTTCGGGTCGACGGCGGTCTTGAGGCCGCAATAGATGCCCGATGCGGTGACCGAGAGCGGCGCATTCATCGGTCCCTTCACCTGCGCCGCGGTGCCGGCAAAGTCGACGATCAGCCGGTCTGCCGTCTTCTTGACGGACAGGCGAATCCGAAACGGCGCATCCTTGCCAAGCTCGTCGTCCGCAATACCGTCGCCGTCGCAGAAATCCTCGAACACGCCTTCCCCATCCGACAGGTCCTTGAGCGTCGCGCGCATCAGCCGCTCCGAATAATCCATGACCTGCGCCATGTAGCCGACGAGCTGTTCAGCGCCATAGCGCCGGGCGAGCGTTTTGAGGCGTTCGGTTGCACGCAGCGTCGCGGCGAGCTGGGCGCCAAGATCGCCCTTGCGCTCGTCGGGCGTGCGGACGTTCGCCAGGATCACGTTTTCAAGGTCGGCATTGACCGCCCCGCGGCTGATGAGCCGAAGCGGCGGCAAGCGCAGCCCCTCGCCGAAGATTTCCGTGACCGCGCCGTAACTGCCGGGCGTGGCGGAGCCGACGTCCGGCCAGTGCGCGCGCAGACAGGCGTAGCCGAGCAATCGGCCCTCGTAGAAGGCGGGCCGCACCACATTCACGTCGGGCAGGTGGCTGCCGCCGAAATAAGGATCGTTGTGGAGAAAAACATCGCC
>JBKOXY010000114.1:0-6399 GCA_046725125.1 Pseudomonadota bacterium
GGCGAAAAGGTCTGGCTCATCCCCGGGCACTGCGATCCGACGGTCAATCTGCATGATTGGTATGTCGGTGTCCGCAAGGGGCGCGTGGAGGCGCTGTGGCCGATCAACGCTCGCGGTGCGAGCATCTGAATATTCGCGGAACGGGAGGTTATGGAATATCAAGCTGACAGTTCCGGATCATTGCAGTTTGATCCCCGCAAACTTGACCACCTTGGCCCATTTCTCAGTATCCGCGGCTATGAATTTTCCGAACTCGTCGGGCGCCATCGACATCAGTACCACTCCCACGTCTGCAAGCCGCGACTTTGCCTTTGCATCAGCAAGCACAGCATTGATCTCATTGTTGAGTTTGTCGATGATCTCAACCGGCGTGTTCTTTGGTGCACCAACGCCCAACCACCCGCTCGCCTCATAGCCCGGCACAAATTCGTCGAGCGCAGGGATAGCCGGCATTGCCTCGAGACGCGTTCGCGTGGTGACCGCAAGCGCGCGCAACTGACCCGACTGGACGTAGCCAGTCGCCGAAATCACCGGAGCGAACAAGATTTGTGTTTGTCCGGCGAGCAAATCCGGCCAATAGCTGTCGCGATACGGAATATGAACCAGATCGATGCCAGTCATCATCTTGAACAGCTCGCCGAACACGTGTGGGGCGCTGCCGTAGCCGGCCGAGCCCATGTTGATCTTGGCAGGATGTGCCTTGGCATAGGCGATGAACTCCGAAATGGTTTGGGCCGGGAACGAGGGATTGACCACCATGAGAAAGGGAACAACGCCGACACTCGCAACGGGCGCAACAGCGCGGATGAAATCGAAGTTGAGATTGTCGTAGACCGTCGCATTGATCGCGTTCGACGCTGTCATGAGGAGAAGGGTGTATCCGTCCGCAGGTGCACGCACGACGATTTCAGTGCCGATATTGCTGCCGGCGCCTGGTCGATTGTCGACAATAAAAGATTGGCCGAATCTTTCCGATAGCAGTTGAGCTATTAAGCGCGCGGTGATGTCGGGTCCGAGCCCAGCAGGAAAGCCGACGATGATGCGCACCGGCCGCGTCGGGTAGGCTTGTGCCCAAGCGAAGCGTAATACAGCCGGGAGCGCGGCAGCGCCCGCGGCCAGATGCAAGAATGTACGGCGGGGAAGTCTCATGGCGTCCCTCTCCGAAATGCCGGCGACGCGACGCTTCATTCTGCTTTGATGTCGGCCGCCCGGATCACCTCGCCCCACTTCTCGGCGTCATCGGCGATGAGTTTCCCGAACGCGGCCGATGTCATCGACATCGGGTCAACGCCTAAGCCGGCAAGCCGCGCCTTCATGAGGGGATCAGCCGTAACGGCGTTGATCTCGTTGTTGAGCTTGTCAATCACCTCAGCGGGCGTGTCTTTGGGCGCACCGACCCCATACCATTGGCTCGCCTCGTAGCCCGGCACGAATTCGGCGAGGGTCGGAATATCCGGCAGCACCTCCGAACGGGTCACAGTGGTCACCGCCAGCGCGCGCAGCATGCCGCCCCTGATGTACTGGATGCACGAGGATATGGTGCCGAAAACGACCTGCACCTGTCCGCTGAGCAGATCGGGAACGTAACCGCCTCGATACGGAACGTGGACCAGGTTGACACCGGTCATCATCTTGAACCGTTCGCCGAAGATATGGGACACGGACCCGCTGCCGGACGATCCCATATTGATCTTGCTCGGATTGGCCTTGGCGTAGGCGATGAACTCCGGGACCGTCTTGGCTGGAACGGATGGATTGACCACCATGAGATAAGTGGCGCCGCCAATGCTCGCGACCGGCGCTATTTCGCGGATGAAATTGAAATTGAGCTTCTTGTAGAGCGTCGCGTTCATCGCGTTCGACAGCCCGGCGAGCAGGAGCGTATGGCCGTCGGGCGTTGCCCGCACGACGCTTTCGGTGCCGATATTGCCGCCGGCGCCCGTTCGGTTCTCGATGACGAAGGGCTGGGCGAGCCGCTCCGACAGCGATTGACCCACGAGCCGCGCGACGGTGTCGCTTGCTTGGCCGGCAGGAAAGGGGACGATGATCCGCACCGGCCGCGACGGATAGGCTTGCGCCCGAGCGATCCGCGACGCGGCCGCTAGCGCGGCAGCGCCAGTGGCCACATGCAAGAATTGCCTACGGTGGGGAAGTTTCATGGCGTCCCCAGGCTGTCCCGCGGGGGCAGCGTATCATGCCATTGCGCCTCCCGCAGCGCCTGTGCGCCCAGCCGACCGCTGCGGCGGCGCGGACGCTTAAAACGACGTCAGCCTTTGGGGGTGCCGCGGATATAGACCGACGACCGGCCCTGATCGTCTTTGACGCGACTGATCCGAAGCGGACGTTGATTTGCCGCTACGGATCAATCTCGATTGTAGGAGTACGCGCCCAGCCTCAAGCGCGAGGTGAAGTGAAACGGCGCGAATTTCTTTCGACGCGGCGTGCTTGCGATACGCGAACGGACCAAAGTCCCTTCGCCGCGAACGGCAATAGAGGTCGCGAGGTCAAATGCTCAATGCGAGGAGTTCAATCGCGCCGATACCGATGACGAGCACTGCGAGTGCTACGGGATCGTAGTCCAGCCAATACCGCTTGGTTTGCATGATACGCCTCCCGGTTCCCGTCCTATTAGTCGGACCGGCAGGCAAATTGGTTCAAATGCGGCGCACAATTTTCACAAGGCTTTGGAACTGCTGATGAATCGCGAGTTCACCCAGGCACGCTTACCGCGGCCAGCACGGGCAAGAGGCCAGGTCACGGCACTTCGCGGGCACGCCGAGGTCAGACTCGAATGTCCGCTTTGAGGGGCAAGGCGGACGACCCTGGGATGGCAGCAGGGGGATGCGAAATGAGAGGAAGCAACTAACGGATCGGCGGAGCGTACAGAATGCCGCCGGCATTCCATAATTCATTCAGTCCGCGCGGTATGCCGAGATCCGAGCCGGTGCCGACATTGCGCTCATAAACTTCGCCATAGTTTCCAACGTGGCGAATGATGCGTACGGCCCAATCCTTGGTGAGGCCGAGCTCCTCGCCATAGGCGCCCTCGGTGCCGACAAACCGCATGACGTCCGGTTTTGTGGATTTGAGCGCCTCATCGATGTTCGCAGACGTGATTCCAAGCTCTTCGGCGTTGACCATCGCGTAGAACGTCCATTTGACGATCAAGAACCAGTCGTCATCCTTTTGCCGCACGACGGGTGCGAGCGGTTCCTTCGAAATGACGTCCGGCAAAATGACATGATCGCTCGGCTTCGAAAACTTGAGCCGCAGCGCGTAAAGCCGGGAGACGTCGGTTGTCAAAACGTCGCATTGCCCGCCATCGTAAGCCTTGAACACATCGTCCATCTTCGCGAATTTCATTTCCTGATACTTCATGTTGTTGGCGCGGAAATAATCGGCGAGGTTCAACTCCGTGGTCGTGCCGGACTGCACGCAGACCTTGGCCCCACCAAGCTCCAGGCCGCTCTCGACCTCACGCGACTTGGGCACCATGAATCCTTGGCCGTCGTAGTAAGAGACCGCGGCGAAATGCAAAGCATAGTTGGTTTCGCGCGACAGATTCCACGTCGTGTTGCGCGACAGCACATCCACCTTGCGCTTCTGCAGTTCCGTGAATCGTTCGTTCGCATCGAGCGGGACGAATTTGACCTTGCTGGGATCGTCGAAAATCGCCGCCGCGATAGCGCGACAAAAATCGACATCGAAGCCGGACCAGTTTCCCTTCTCGTCGGCGCTCGAGAAGCCGGGGAGGCCGGTATTGACGCCGCACAGCACCGCGTCCCGACGCACGGTTCTCTTCAGAGTTTGCGTATCGTATCGCTCGAGAGCAATAGCGGCCACCGCAACTGCGATCGCAACGGCAAAACCGATCAAGAGGCCGGATCGAAAGTTCAGCGCGAAGAGCCTCGGCATGTTCTATCTCGCTTCTGAAGGTTGCATCGTGTGATCACAGTTCCGGCTTCTGCCGGACGATAACCTTGGTCCCGACTGGAATTCGCTCGTAGAGATCGATGACGTCGCCATTGACCAGCCGGAAGCATCCGGACGAAACCGCACTCCCGATCGTCTTCGGCTGATTGGTGCCGTGGATACGATAGACGGTGGTGCCAAGATAGAGCGCACGCGCGCCCATGGGATTGCCAGGTCCTCCGGCCATAAAGCGGGGCAGGTAGGGCTGCCGCTCGATCATTTCCGACGGTGGAGTCCAGTCGGGCCACTCCTGCTTGCGCGTGATGTGCAGCAGGCCCTGCCATTGAAAGCCGTCGCGACCGACGCCGATACCGTAGCGGATGGCACGCCCGTTCGGCTGCACGACGTAGAGAAACCTCTCGGCCGTATGAACGATGATCGTGCCGGGAGCCTCGGTGGAGCGGTAAAAAACGGTCTGGCGCCGAAACTGCAGAGGCAGCTCTTCATCGGCAGCATTGGGAATGTAGCCTGGCTGGTCGCCGATCGACATGTCCTCGCGTTGTGCAAAAGCGTCAGACATCGCAACGGCAAGGGACGCCAACAGGACGATCTGGAAACAGAAGAAGCGAAACAACAGCATCTGGGATCCCGCATCGGAATTGAATGGTGCCAGTTGCATAAAATCCAATTCATCCGGGGCCGGCAAGGCCGCCGCGTGATGTCCTATTGAAATGTGGCGGGATTCCAGATGCTCATGCTCGCGCGGGTTTAGGTCCCGTCGCCCCGGGGACGCCCCGATTGGCGTTCATCGCCATAGGGGCCTCCCAGCCCAACTGTGAAGATACACGATCCAAGCATTCTCCATCGCCAGCGGCTAAGCTGGCTGCGTGATCGGGACGGAACGAAGAGGAGTAACATGGTCAGAATCGTGGTGCTGGGCTTGAGCCTGATCATCGTCGCAGTCGACGCCGCTCGCGCGCAGGATATCGCGGGAATAGAGGACTGCACGAAAACCTCCGGGCTGGACAAGCGAACGGGGTGCTTTCAGAGCAACATCAACTTTCTGCAGCGGCTCGTGAACAAGAATGCGCTCGAGGCCTCGCAAAAGCTGAACGCGGCCGACGCCGAGATTGTCGCGCTCAAAAGCGCCGTGACCAGGCTGCAAAAGACCGTGGAGCAACTTCAGGCCGCGCAGAAGGCGGCCGGCGACAAGAAGCCGGAAACCAAGTAGCGGCGGCAAGCTTGTATCAGCGAAGCATCTGCCGGCGGACGCGATGCTCGAATCGGATAAGAAATGAGGGCAACGTCAGAATCCTCGCGGCACGACGACTACTGGAGGACCGTAATGAAAACCCGATTGACCATAGCCGTACCAATGCTGGCGGGGGCGGCACTTGGTGGCGCTGCCATCCAAGCTCTACATGCGCAAGCCAAACCGCCGGTTTATATGATCGCCATCAACGAGGTCAGCGACCAGGCGGGCTACGCAAAGGAATACGTTCCGCCTGCTCAGAAATCGGTCAAAGATCATGGTGGCGCGTATGTCGCGGCAGGACCAGGAACGCGGGTTTCCGGCAACCTCCCTGACGGGCCAGTTGTGATCATTCGGTGGGAAAGCATGGAGGCGCTACAAGGTTGGCGCAATTCTCCCGAATTTCAGGCTGCACTCAAGATTGGCGAGAAGTACGCGAAATATAACATCGTCGCCGTCAATGGCGTTAAATAGTAGTCGCGCATAGGCGAGCACCGTAGCCTCGAAGTCCCAGACAAGCTGCTCGCGCTCGCCGACGAGGTGATCGAATGGATGCGCGCAACCCGTGCACGCCGGAGACATCGTCTCGCGGAGCATGGACCGCGGCAAGACCGGAGAGGTCATGATGACCAAGGCAGATGAAGATGCGATCCGCGAGATTGAATTGCGGTTCAATCAGGCATGGGGCCGACACGACCCGGACGCCATGGTCGAGTCGCTGGTCGACGACGCCCAGTTCGTCACCGTCAACGGCGCATGGACCAAGACCCGGGCCGACTTCCGGGACTTGATGCGGCGCCTGCACGGCCCCAACGGGCCGTTTCGATCGAGTACCCGCGAGACGCCGGAGATGTACGTGCGCTTTCTCGCGCCGGACGTGGCGGTGATGCATTCGCGGTTCCACATCTACGGCGATATCGACGAGAGCGAGCGCACCAGCATCGGTACCCGAGTGGTGCGCAAGCTTGATGGGCGGTGGCGGACCGTCGCCGTGCAGAACACCGACTTACGCCCGGGCCGCAGGCACTAAGCGCACCCCCGCACTGGTTAAATCTCGGCCGAAAGACCCGCCGGTCTGCCCATGAGGTGATCGAATGAACCGGCGCGAGGTCAGCACGCTGCGGTAGCAGGCTGCTCGGCCGCTCGCGGCGCGCGCCGCCAAGCATTTCGCCGCCTTGGGTTTATGCGTTTCCCTTGACGCGACGATCCTCCATTGATTTGATGTCTCCATGGCG
>JBKOXY010000189.1:0-4875 GCA_046725125.1 Pseudomonadota bacterium
GCCGACCGGAGTGCCGAAGGCGAGCAGCTATTTCGTGTTCAACACGCGCCGGGCGGTTTTCTCCGACATTCGCGTGCGCGAGGCGATCTTGCTGCTGTTCGACTTCGAATGGATCAATCACGGCTACTTCTTCGACCTCTACCGGCGCAGCGCGAGCTATTTCGATGACTCGGAACTGTCGTCCCACCGCCGGCCGGCCGATCAGCGGGAGAAAGCGTTGCTTGCGCCGTTCACCGAGGCCGTTCGCGCCGACGTGCTCGACGGCACCTGGTCGCCGCCGGTCAGCGACGGCTCCGGCCGCGACCGCGTGACGCTCAAGCGCGCGCTCGACCTGTTCGCAGCCGCAGGCTACGAGCTGCGCGGCACCGAACTGGTCGAACGCAAGAGCGGCCGGCCACTGACGTTCGAGATCTTGGTGACCGCGCGAGACGAGGAGCGGCTTGCGCTGTTGTTCTCGCAGAGCCTGAAGCGGGCTGGGATTACGGCCCGCGTGCGTATGGTCGACGCGGTTCAATACGAAGGCCGGCGTCTCACCTACGATTTCGACATGATCGAGAACCGTTGGGACCAATCGCTGTCGCCCGGCAACGAGCAGGCCTTTTATTGGGGGTCGGCCGCCGCCGACCAACCCGGCACTCGCAATTACATGGGCGTCAAGAGTCCTGCCGTCGATGCGATGATCGCCGCGCTCCTGAAAGCGCAAGACCGCGGCGATTTCGTCGCCGCAGTGCGCGCGCTCGATCGCGTGCTCATCTCCGGCTTCTACGTCATCCCGCTATTTTATCTTCCTGCCCAGTGGGTCGCGCGTTGGACCACGATCGGGCGACCGGCGACGACCTCGCTCTACGGTTATCTTCCCGAAACCTGGTGGCGCGAGGCGAAGGCACCGTGAAACATCGCTCGCGATGACTTGGCAGCGGCCGGTTCGCGGCAGACGCATCGGGGCCGCGAAGTGTCGGATTTTGTTGACGAGCCGTTAACAGCCCTCGCCTAAGGTAACGGGTCCATCCCGCGCAACGGCTCGTCGTCATGGCGTTATTGGGTCCCATGGTGGTGGTCGCCGAGAGTTCGGCGGCCGATTTGCTCGATGTGCTCGGCAAGGCTGGGGCCTTTCCGATCGTCGAAACGCGCTGGGCCGATGCGCCCGCGGCCATTGGCGAAATCCAGCCGGTGGCGCTCGCCATCGCCGACGCGCGCGGCGCGCCGTCGCCGCAACACGTGGGCGCGGTGATCCAGTGCGTCGAGACCCGCGGCGGGCCGGTCACGCCGGTAATCGCGCTAGTGGAGAACAACAGCAGCCCCGTCATGCCGAGCGCGCTGCCGATCGCGCTGGACGACTCCACCGACCGGCTGATTGCACGCCTGCGCTCCGCGCTGCGGATCCGTACCCTGCATGCCACCGTGTTGCGTCGCTCGCGCACCGCGGGCGCAAAGAAGCGAGCACCGGCGTTCATCCCGCCCGACCTGCTCGATGAGGCGACCGTGCTCTGCGTCGGACGCGGCGGCTCCTATCCCGCGCTTTCGGTCGCGATCGGCGAACGCGTCGGCCTCATTGGGGCGCTGACCATCGAGACCGCCGCCCGCTATCTCAACGCTCGCGACGTGGACGGGATCGTCATCGGCGAGGGCTTAGGTCCACGCGTCGTCTCGGCGCTACTGACCATGCTCGCCGAGAACGCGCGCTTTCGCGACTTGCCGGTCGGCGTGCTGGACAACAGCGCGGTGGACGACGAACGGCTGCCCAACCTGGTGCGCGTCGAAGCCGATCCAACGCATCTCGTCGAGCGTGTCCTTCCATTCGTGCGCCTGCAGGCGTTCGAGGGACAGCTCACACGCGTTTTGAAATCGCTCGAGAGCGAGGGCGTCATCGATCCGGACACGGGTCTGCTCGCCGCGCAAGCCTTCTGGCGCGACCTAGGGCGCGCCGTGCAAGAGAGCGAGGAGACCGGCGGCGCGCTTTCGGTCGCACGCTTTACCTTCGACGGCGTCGCCGATCGTCGCGCCTACGTCGATGCCGCGCGACTTTTCAGCCGCCTCGTGCGCAACGTCGATTTCGCCTGCCGGGAGCAGGACGGGTCGATTCTCGCGGCTTTTACCAAGACCGATCTGCGCAGCGCCCATCTGGTTGCACGCCGGATCGCAAGCGTGCTGAGGCGCACCATGCTCTCTCCTGGCCGTGACCGCCGCGCGATCAGGCCGACGATCACGCTTGCCGCGCGCAAGCCCACCGACGACGTCAGCACATTGGTGGCGCGGCTCGGCGCCCATCCCAAGGTTGCCGCCGAGTGACGGCGGGCCTAGTCTGGGGGGCCCGCATGAGGAGCCCACCATGAGCGCAGCCCTGCCAATCGAGATGGTGTCCGACGTCGTCTGCCCCTGGTGCTTCATCGGCAAGCGCCGGTTGGAAAAGGCGATCGCGCTGCGGCCCGACATTGCAGTCGAGATGCGCTTTTGGCCCTATTTCCTCAATCCATGGGTGCCGCGCGAAGGCATTAGCCGAAAAGACTATCTCGCCACCAAGTTCGGCTCGCCCGAGCGCTATCGCTCGATCGCGCAGCGGGTGTCGCAAGCGGCCGCGGCAGAGGGGCTGACCTATAACCTCGACAGCATCAAGCGCCAGCCCAATACGCTCGATTGCCATCGCCTGATCCTGTGGGCCGGCGAAACAGGGAATGCAGCGCGCATGAAGCAGCGGCTGATGGATCTCTATTTCAGCGAAGGCGGCGATCTAACCGACCGCGAGGTGTTGGTCGCGGCGGCGGCCGCATGCGGCCTCGATGCCAAGCGCATACGCGCGCGCCTCGCGAGCGAGGACGACGTGGAGCGCGTGACGCGGGAGGCCAATTCGGCCAAGGACGCGGGGATCGACGGCGTGCCGTGCTTCATTCTCGGCGGCCGCATTGCCGTACAGGGCGCGCAGGCGCCCGAATATCTCGCGCAGGCGATCGAACGCGCGGCGAACGAATACGCCAACCGCCCGGCGGCGGAATAGGCGCCCCTCCGCGAGAGCTTGCTGCCTTGCTGCAAGACCAACTTCATCACGCCGCCTTGGCTGGCTGCGCCAACGCCACTAGGCTGCGCAGGATGGCCGAGGTTCCGCGCAAGCGCGCCTCGGGATCTTCCCAATCGTCGAAGAAGACGACCTTCATATCGGGCCGCACCCGCGCCGCAGGGCCCTGATCGCGGATAAAGGCGACCAGCCGGTCGGGATTGGCGAAGGTATTGTCGCGGAACGACACCACCGCACCCTTGGGGCCGGTCTCGATCTTCTCCACATTGGCCTGCCGGCAGAGCGATTTGATCGCGACGATCTGGAGGAGATGCTCGACCTCCTCCGGCAACGGCCCGAAACGATCGACCAGCTCGGCTGCGAACGCCTCGATGTCGCGCTCGTTCTCGATCTCGGCCAGGCGTCGATAGAGCGCAAGGCGCACCGGTAGGTCGGCGACATAGTCCTCGGGAATCCTCACCGGCGTTCCGATGGTGATCTGCGGCGACCATTTGTCGGCGACCGGCGAGGTGATGCCCGCCTTGAGACTCGTGACCGCTTCTTCGAGCATCTGCTGGTAAAGTTCGAACCCGACCTCCTTGATGTGGCCGGACTGCTCCTCGCCCAAGAGATTGCCGGCCCCGCGGATATCGAGGTCGTGGGAGGCAAGCTGGAATCCGGCGCCGAGGGTATCGAGCGATTGCAGCACTTTCAGCCGCCGTTCCGCCTGGGGCGTGATCTTGCCCACGGCCGGTAACGTGAACAGTGAATAGGCGCGCAGCTTGGAACGCCCCACTCGCCCTCGCAGCTGATAGAGCTGGGACAGCCCGAAGCGATCGGCCCGGTGCGCGATTAGCGTGTTGGCGGTCGGAATGTCGAGGCCGGATTCGATGATCGTGGTCGACAACAGCACGTCGTACTTGCCGTCGTAGAAGGCGGACATCATGTCTTCGAGCACGGTCGCGGGCATCTGCCCATGGGCGACCGCAACCCGCACTTCCGGCACGTGCTTGTCGAGGAAGTCCTTGGCGCCGGCGAGGTCTTCGATGCGCGGACAGACATAGAAGGCCTGGCCGCCGCGGTAACGCTCGCGCAGCAGCGCCTCGCGCACGATCACGGGATCGAACGGCGCGACGAAGGTGCGCACCGCAAGCCGATCGACCGGCGGTGAGGCGATGATTGAAAGATCGCGCACACCCGACAGCGCGAGCTGCAAAGTGCGCGGGATCGGCGTCGCGGTGAGCGTGATCACGTGGATCTCGGCGCGCAGTTGCTTGAGCCTTTCCTTGTGGGCGACGCCGAAATGCTGCTCCTCGTCGACGATAAGGAGGGCCAAGTCGCGGAACTTGATGGTCTTGCTGAGCAGCGCATGCGTGCCGATCACGATGTCGACGCCGCCCTCGGCCAGCTTTTTCTTTACCCGCGCCAGCTCCGACGATGAGATCAATCGCGAGGCCTGCGCGACGTGCACGGGAAAACCGCGAAACCGCTCCGCGAAGGTCTTGGTATGCTGGCGGGCCAGCAGCGTGGTGGGCACCACCACCGCGATCTGTCTGCCATTCATCGCGGCGACGAAGGCTGCGCGCAGCGCTACTTCGGTCTTGCCGAAGCCCACGTCGCCGCAGATCAGACGATCCATGGGCCGTCCAGAGGCGAGTTCACCCAGCACCGTGTCAATGGCCGCCTGCTGATCGTCGGTCTCCTCGTAGGGAAATCCCGCGCAGAACTCGTCATAGAGGCCGTGCCCGACCGCGAGTTGCGGCGCCTCGCGCAACTGCCGCTCTGCTGCGATCTTGATCAACTCGTTGGCAATATCGCGGATGCGGCTTTTCATGCGCGCCTTGCGCGCCTGCCAGGCGCCGCCGCCGAGCCGGTCGAGATCGACC
>JBKOXY010000441.1:0-6701 GCA_046725125.1 Pseudomonadota bacterium
GCCGCGTGCGCCAGCGCGATGCCATCCATGACCGGCATGCGGATATCGGTGAGCAGCAGCTCGAAGGCGCCTTTTTCGCGCGCGAGCACGTCAAGCGCCTGCGCGCCGTCGATTGCGGTGACGACGTCGTGGCCGTCCTGCCTGAGCGCGCGTGCAATCAAGCTGCGGATCGCGTCCTCGTCCTCTGCGATCAGAATGCGCGCCACGGTCACTGTCCTCCGGCATGACGGTCCCGGACCTCCTGTCCGCTCCGGCCGCGGGAACGATGCCCCGGCTTGACGGTAGCGGGCGTCCGTTAACGAATTCGCCAACCATGGGCGTCAGCTCGCGTGCGGGCCGCCCGCGGGAACTTAAGAATGAGAGAAAACCGACCGCCGCCGCATGGCGGGCTTGCTCGCCCGCCCAAGCGCAGCGAAGGCGGAGGCCCAAAAGGCCTCTCGCTGCTATAAGGCCCGAGTCGAGGCAGGACGCCACATGGCGGTCCCTGCCGGGCGGGGCGGCGCCCTTTTGCGGGAGAGGCAGGTGGTCCGGTTCGAACACGTGGGACTGCGCTATGGCCTCGGTCCCGAGGTCCTGCGTGATCTTACGTTCCATATCGATCAGCGTTCGTTCCAGTTCCTCACCGGCCCCTCGGGCGCCGGCAAGACCTCGCTTTTGCGGCTGCTGTTCCTCTCGCTGCGGCCCACGCGCGGGCTGGTCACGCTGTTCGGCCACGATATCGCCACCCTCAGCAAGGACGCGCTGGCAACGCTGCGGCGGCGCATCGGCATCGTGTTTCAGGATTTCCGCCTGCTCGACCACATGACCACCTTCGAGAACGTGGCATTGCCGTTGCGGGTGATCGGGCAGGCCGAGGACAGTTATCGCGAGGAGGTGGTCGAACTGCTGAACTGGGTCGGGCTCGGCGATCGCATCTCCGCGCTGCCACCGGTGCTCTCGGGCGGAGAGAAGCAGCGCGCGGCGATCGCGCGGGCGGTGATCGCGCGGCCGCAGCTTCTGCTCGCCGACGAGCCTACGGGCAATGTCGACCCCAATCTGGCGAAGCGGCTGCTGCGGCTGTTCGTCGAGCTCAACAAATCCGGGACTTCGGTCGTCATCGCCACCCACGACATTGCGCTGATGGACCAGTTCGACGCGCGCCGTCTCGTGCTGCACGAGGGTCGTCTGCATGTCTACGACTGACGCGACGACGAAAGCGGGCCAGCCACACGGGCTCGACGCGCCGGGTGCTCTTTCGGCCCAGCCGCTGCCGCGCTTCGAGACGCCGATCGTGCCGCAGGCAACGATTTCCGGGCGCGCCCTGGTTGCGGTCGTCGCCATCATGACTTTTCTGGCCTCGCTGACGACCGGCGCGGTCATGCTGGTGCGCGCCGCCGCGACCGAATGGCAAGCCGACGTGGCACGCGAGGTCACGATTCAGATCCGCCCAGTGGCCGGTCACGACATCGAGATGGAGGTGGTCAAGGCCGTCGTCATCGCGCGCGCCTCTGCCGGCATCGCCGAGGTGCGACCCTATTCCAAGGAAGAAACCGCGCACCTGCTCGAGCCGTGGCTGGGAAGCGGGCTCCAGCTCGATGACCTGCCGGTCCCGCGCCTCATCGTCGTTCGGATCGCGCCCGGCGCCGCGCCCGATCTCGCGCAACTGCGCCAGACGCTCGGCGAGCAAATCCCGGGCGTAAGCCTTGACGACCATCGCAGCTTTGTCGACCGTATGCGCGCCATGTCTGGAGCGGTCGTTGCCCTCGGCATGGGCGTGCTCCTGCTCGTCTTCGCCGCCACCGTGCTCTCCGTCGCCTTCGCCACCCACGCCGCTATTGCGACCAATCGCCCGGTGATCGAAGTGCTGCATCTCATCGGCGCCAAGGACAGCTTCATCGCAGCGCATTTCCAGCGACACTTTCTGCAATTGGGACTGAAAGGGGGACTGATCGGTGGCGGCAGCGCCATTGCGCTGTTCGTGCTCGCCGAGCTCGCGAGCGGCTCCTTCGTCGGCACGGCGGGGGGCGACCAGTTGGCGGCTTTGTTCGGCGTGTCGTCGATCGGGGTGCTGGGCTACTTGGCGGTGCTGGCGCAAGTCGGCCTGATCGCCCTCGTCACCGCCGCGACCTCGCGCCATACGGTCAACCGTACGATCGAAACGATTCATTAGCCAAGTTGCGGGCAGCATCGCCGCCAGGCCGCCGAATATTGCGCTATGATCGCGCCGGGTGGAGAACAGATGCCGACGGTTGAATGCCATAGCGATGACGGAGTCGCCGGGATGCCTGGTTCGAACGAACGATCCGTGCCCGATCCGTTGCTGCGGCGCCTCGGCTGGTCGACGCTGACACTCTGCGCGTTCGCTGTGCTGTTGATGGGGCTTGGATTTCTTTGGTTCGTCCGGCAGGTGCCGGCCGAGGAAGTCACGCTCAACCGCGACGCCGACGGCATCGTGGCGTTGACGGGGGGCGCTTCACGCATCGCCGACGCGATCGAGTTGTTGGCATCGGGGCGCGGCAAGCGGCTCCTCATCAGCGGGGCCTACCGTGCGACTAATTCCAAAGAAATCTCGCGCCTCAATCCGGAGTTCGAGCGATGGGTGCGTTGCTGCGTCGACTTCGACCGCTCTCTCAATACGCTGGGCAATGCGATCGAGACCAAGCGCTGGGCCGAGCACCGCGGTTTCCGCTCGCTGATCGTGGTCACGTCCAACTATCACATGCCGCGCGCGCTCGCTGAGATCGCGCATCAGCTCCCCGACGTTGCGCTGGTGCCCTTTCCGGTGGTGACGGACCGCCAGCGTGCGGAGCGGTGGTGGGCAAGCGGGGCGAGCGCGCGGCGGATGGTTACCGAATACGTGAAATATGTCTTCGCCAAGCTTCGCATGGGGCTAAATCCTGGCGCTGGCATTGCCGGGGCGAGTTAGGTCGCAAAGCGCGCCACGCCCTGGCTGCCCGCGCAGTCGGTGAGTAAGATCAGCGCGCCTCCGAGGCCTCTCATCATGCCCGAGCGTGGTCTTTCGGCGATGACGAGGGGAAAGTTTCTGCGGGTTTGCTCGTGCTCGTCATTCGGTCCCTCCTCTTCAATCTGCTGTTTTACCTGAACCTTCTTGTGCAGATCATCGCGGCGTTGCCGACGCTACTGATGCCGCGCTGGGGCATCATCGCCGTCGCTACGTTCTGGGCCCGCACCAACCTGTGGCTGCTGCGCGTGATTTGCGGCGTCAAGGCCGAGTTCCGCGGCCTGGAAAAAATTCCGCCGGGGCCGCTGCTGGTGTCCTCCAAGCACCAATCGCTGTGGGAGACGTTTGCACTGCTGCTGATCTTGCCGGACGCGGCCTACATCATGAAGCGCGAGCTGTTGTGGATCCCGTTCTTCGGATGGTACGCCTGGAAAGCCGGCATGATCCCGGTCGATCGCAGCAAGGGCTCGCAAGCGCTGGTCGACATGAACGCGTGTGCGCGCCGAGAGCTGGCGCGCAATCGCCGGATCATCATCTTTCCGGAAGGTACCCGTCGGCCACCTGGCGCCGAGCCGAGATACAAGTACGGTGTGGTGAGTCTCTATTCGGCGATGGGCGTTCCGTGCCTGCCGATCGCCCTCAATTCCGGCCTGTTCTGGCCGCGACGATCGATGCGCCGCTATCCCGGGACCATCCGGGTCGAGGTGCTGGATCCGATCCTACCAGGTCTCGATAGGGAAGCCTTCTTCGAGCGGTTGCAGCGCGATGTCGAAGCTGCGACCGCGCGCCTCGTCGCCGAGGGTGAGCGCGAGCTTATTCAGAATGGATCGAGAGACGCATCGCTCGCGCCGTCATCTTGAAGCGCGTCTTATGCGTATCAAGGGACATTTCACGCTCAGGATGAGGACGTCGCACTCGCGCCCGCTTCGTGTATGCCCGCAAGCCGCTTGGCGATGAGATGCAGCGCCGTCTCACGATAGCCGAGCTGCTCCAGCGCACCGACCGTTGCGATGACGTAGTCGCGGTTGGCGCCGGACTGGCCGTGACCTTGGCGCACGTGATGCAATTGCTGCTCGAGCGAGAGCCGTCCGGCATATTGCGCGTGTCCGCGGTCGACCATGTAACACAGCGCCGGCACCCGCCGCTCGGGCTCGCGCTTGAGCCAGATCGGGCGCATGCATTCGCGATAGACCGAGGTCACCTGCTCGCGCGCGCGCAGATAGGCGATGGTGTTGCTGCGGTCGGCCGCAGTCACGCGATAGGCGATGCCGCGACAGGTTCCGCCGCGGTCGAGGCCGAGCACGAGACCCGGCCGCTCCGGCGTCCCCCGGTGGACGAAGGAATAAACGCAGAGCGCCCGATGCGCGCCGACGAGCCGCGCCTCGATGCGCTCGGCAAACGGAAAGTCCGGCCGCCACATCAGCGAGCCATAGGCGAACACCCAGAGGTCTTCGGTCGCGTGCGCGGGATTCGGGTCCATGGGGTGTGATATCAAAGAACGCGGCGTCGCGTGCACGTCGCCGACCCGGTCATTGCGGCGCGAGCGGTGGGCATTGACTTTGAAATGCCGCAATCGCCACGTCCGAGACAGCGCGCCGGGAAAGCGCCACGAGGCTTGGCAGGCACAGGAGCGCCATGATGTCTCCCTCCGCGGTCCCCGCGGCCGCTCCCCGCCGCCGTTGGCCGCTGTTTCTCTCCTTCGCGCTGATGGTGCTGCTGGCAGCGGCCTGGACCGCCTTGTGGTTCTATGCCGCCGCGCGCGCCGAGGCGGAGATAGCCCTATGGCGCGAGCGCGAACGGCAGGCCGGCCGGCCGCAAGACTGCGCGTCCCAATCGATCGGCGGCTATCCGTTTCGCATCGAAGTGCGTTGCGGCGGCGCCAGTCTCGAGCTCAAGGGCACGCCCACGCTGCAGCTCAAGCTTCCGTTCGCTGTGGTCGCCGTTCAGGTCTATGACCCCAAGCTCGTGATCGGCGAATTTACTGGGCCGTTCGAAATCTCCGAGCCGGGACGCCCGCCCGTCGGCATCGTCGATTGGACTCTCGGTCAGGCCAGCGTGCGCGGACTGCCGTCCGGCGTGGAGCGCGCGTCGCTTGCGCTCGTCGCCCCGACCGTCCGCGATCCCGGCGTCGCCGCCAACGGCACCGTATTCCGCGCGCAGCGATTGGAGCTGCATGGCCGCCAGGCCGCAGGATCCACCGCCGATAATCCGCTTGTCGAAACCGCGTTGCGGCTCGAAGCCGCCGTCGCGGACAAGCTCCATCCGCTGGCCGCCAAGCCGATCGATGCCGACATCGCAGCCATACTGCGCGGCGTGAACGACATCTCGCCCAAGCCCTGGGCGGTGCGGTTCAAGGAATGGCAGGCGCGCGACGGCCAAATCGAGATCACCAAGGCGCGGCTGGCGCAGGAGGATGTAATCGCGGTGGGCAGCGGCGTCCTCAAGCTCACCCCGCGCGGCAGTCTCGACGGCGATCTTGAGGTGACCGTCGTCGGCATCGAAAAGCTTCTCAAGATGTTCGACATCGAGCGCATCATGTCGGAAGGACAGATCGGGGCAACGTTCAACGCTCTCGATCGGTTGATGCCTGGGCTCGGAGGGATTGCGCGTCAGAGCGCCGCGCCCGGTCTGGTCGCGGCGCTCGGCCAGCGGGCCGTGCTCGAAGGCAAGCCGGCGGTGGCGTTCCCGGTTCGGTTT
The DNA here is from genome assembly GCA_046725125.1 of Pseudomonadota bacterium. Classification (GTDB taxonomy): domain Bacteria; phylum Pseudomonadota; class Alphaproteobacteria; order Rhizobiales; family Xanthobacteraceae; genus VAZQ01. Next base: position 5,639 of record JBKOXY010000441.1, read on the forward strand.
GCCGACGGCGCGGTTTTCCTCGGGCCGTTTCAGGTGGGCGTGGTGCCGCCGCTGTTCTGATCGCCGGAACGGCGCAGGCCTCCAAAGCGTTTGTCCACGAAAGCCAGCGTCCGCGGTTCGCCCAAGGCCCCAGCGGATGCGGAATGATTGATGGAGGCAGCCATGCAGACCGACACGTCGACTCGCCAATCCCATAGCCTGATTGCCAGCGACCGGGTCGAAGGCACCCCGGTCCGCCGTTCCGATGGCGGCAAGATCGGCACCATCGAGCGCCTCATGATCGATAAGCTCAGCGGGAACGTTGCTTACGCGGTGCTCAGCTTCGGCGGCTTCCTCGGCATGGGACAGAAGCATGTCCCGATCCCCTGGACGCGCCTGACTTACGATCGCGCGCTCGGCGCCTACCATCTCGATCTTACCGAGGAGGAATTGAAGCGCGCGCCGTCCTTTGCCGCCGGCCAGGACTTCGACTGGGGCGACCGCAGGCGCGAAATCGAGATTCACAACTACTACCGTGTGCCGCCGTATTGGGGCGCGTATTAGATCGGCTTGCGTCGGCAAGACGCAATTCCACGGCCCGCAGCGGGTAAAGCGGACACCCCGATTAGTCCTCGGCCGCATACGGCCGCGGCAGCGGCTGGTGCGGCAAGTCGGGATGCGGGCGGCCGAAGTCGGGCGCGGGCGAATCCTGGCCGATTTCCACAATGGCGCGGCGGATCGCGCGCGTGCGGCTGAATTGGTTGAACAACGTCTCACCATCACCGCGCCGGATCGCGCGCGTCAATGTGGCCAAATCTTCGTTGAAGCGGCCGAGCATTTCCAGCACCGCATCCTTGTTGGCGAGAAAGACATCCCGCCACATGGTCGGATCCGAGGCCGCGATGCGGGTGAAATCGCGGAAACCGCCGGCCGAGAATTGCAGCACCTCGGAACGAGTCACTTGGCTCAATTCGTCGGCGGTGCCCACGATGGTGTAGGCGATGAGGTGCGGCAGGTGGCTGGTGATGCCGAGCACGAGGTCGTGGTGCTCGGCCGACATGATCTCGACGTTCGCGCCGAGCAG
>JBKOXY010000505.1:0-5573 GCA_046725125.1 Pseudomonadota bacterium
TGCGGCCCTTGTTGGCGAGCGCGACGCGGCTCGTGGTGCCGATCACGATGACGGCAAGCCGTGGGGCGAAACCCAGCGCGTCGCAAATGCTCAGCGCGGCGTCGTGCCGTCCGGTTTCCCCGGCCGTGCTCACGGTAAAGATGAGACGGCCGCGCAAGGGGAGGCGGTCGGCGGCGGCCTTCACCGCCGCGAGCGCTGCCGCGAGCGACCCTTTCTGCTCCGACACGCCACGGCCGCGCACGTAGGCTCCGCTGGCACCGTCGATCAACTCGCCCGCATAGGGATTGGGCATGCGGTTGGCGGGATGGGTCATAGCGTAGGCCATCAGCATCAGGCTCTTATCGGCCCGCTCCGGCCCGAGCTCGATCAACAGATTGCCCATCGCGTCGCGCCGCCAGGGCAGGCCGAGCTCTTGCACCAGCGGAACGACGCGTTCGCCGATGAAGCTCTGCACCTGCGGCTCGTGCTCGAAGCGCTCGGTCTGCGGACTGGGATGGCGAACGAATGCCCGCGTCCACTCGACGATATGCTTGGTGGGAATGCCCAAATGTTCGTTGACTTGGCTGACCATCACGGCTCCGTTGACCAAAGCGCCGGCGCCTCACGACTCTTTCGAGGTTGCCGTCGGCGGACCATCGGGCTCGCCAAGATCCCAAAACAATCCCGCCATCGCGCCCAGTCCTTCGCGGGCGATCGGCGCAAGCAGATGCTCGTCCGGCGCGTGCTGCGAACATCCGGCATAAGAGTGCGGGATCCAGATCGTGCGCAAGCCGAGCACGTCGGCAAAGCTGTCGTTGGGCAGCGATCCGCCGAAATTGGGAAGAATGGCCGGCGCGCGTCCGGTCGTGCGCTCGATCGAACGGGCGGCGAAACCGACCCACGGATCATCCGGGTCGAGCCGGCTGGCGCGGAAAACTCCGCGCTCGCCACGGCGCACCTCGACTTGGACGAAGCCGTGGCGGTCGAGGTGGCGGCGCAGTGCCGGAATGATGTCGTCCGCGTCCGTTCCCACCACGTAACGCAGCTGGCAATGGGCGCGGGCATGGCCGGGAATGGCGTTGACCGGACGGTCCGGGGTGCCGGTGGTGAAGGCCAGCACCTCGAAGCTGTTCCAGCCGAAGACCCGCTCCGCCGGCGTAAGCTCCGCTTCGCCCCAATCGCGGTCGACGGTCGGGCCGTTGCCGCCGCCGTCGACCTCGACGCCGGCAAGCAAGCGCCGCACCGACGCCGGCAACGGCGGCCGCCATTCCGGCACCTGGATCGTGCCGCGCGCATCGGTGATGCAAGCCAGCGCATGCGCGAGGATGATGCCGGGATTGGCGAGGAGGCCGCCCCAATTGCCGGAATGATGGGCGCCCTCGCGCAGATCGACGACGAGGTCGATCGGGTGGCCACCGCGGGTCCCGAGAAACAGCGTCGGCCGGTCGGGCGCGATCCGCGGGCCGTCGGAGGCGATCAGCAAATCCGCCCGCAAGAGCTTGTGCTTGTGCTCGCCGCAAAGCTCGCGCAATCCGGCGGAGCCCACTTCCTCTCCCATCTCGATCAGAATCTTCGCGTTGAAGCCGAGGCGGCCGCGTTCGGCGATGACCGCGGCGAGCGCGCCGATGTTGACGCTGTGCTGTCCCTTGTTGTCGGCCGTGCCGCGGCCGTAGATGCGCGTGCCCTCGACCGTCAGCACCCAGGGCGAAAGGCCCGGCCGCCACAGATCGTCGAGGCCGCGCACGGTATCGCCGTGGCCGTAGATGAGAACGGTGACCGCGGCATCGTCCTCCATGCGTTCGGCCACCAGGAACGGAGGACCCGATGGGTTGTCGAGAACGCGCGACGTGAAGCCGAGCGGGGCGAGGCTCGGCACCATCTCGTCGTCGAGATAGCGGCGTAGCGCGGGGGCGCGTTCGGGCTCCTGGCTCGTGCTCGGGATGGCGACCCGCCGCCGCAGATCGACGAGAAATTCCCCGCTGTCGAAATAGCTATGCGCGCGAGCGATGGCGGCGACGCGGCTCATGATGTCGTCCTTCCGCGGCTGCGCGCTTGAGTCGATCCGAGTGGCCGATTACGGTTCGCAGGATATTGCATGCGGGCCGTTGCCGCGGCAAGGACGGTGGGAGATCGCGTGTTCAAAATCCTGCATCTGGATGAATGTCCGGCGAGCCCGATGGAGCCCGGACGGGGCGAGCAGATCAAGCTGATCAATTCGGGCCTCGGCACCGAGAAGGTCGACGTCCATCTCAACCGGCTGGTGGCGGGTGGACCGCGCGGCAAGCGGCATCACCACACCAAGGCCGACAACGTCTATATCGTCAAGCGCGGCGAGGGCACGCTGACCGTGGACGGAGAGACCCACGTCATCCGCGAGAACGACGTGGTGTACATTCCCGCCGGCATGACCCATTCCCTTGCCAATCTGAGCGGTAGCGTGTTCGAGATTTTCGAAATCTACGCGCCGGCGGGGCGGCAGTTCGATTTCGTGGTGGACGAGTGAAATGCTGGGCGCGGGCCGAGCGATCGAGAGATGGTCACGGCCGACAACAGCTCACCAGCCGGATTGAGATATGGCCGATAGCAGAGGCGTTCTATTTGTCCCGTACCAAGACACGCTCGCCTTGCTGAGCGTCGAAGATGCGTTGCGTATCTGCGAAGAGGTCTATGGGATGCATGCCCGCGGCAGCGTGGTGTGGTCGTCCCCGGCGAGCTTCAAGCTCGACGTGGCGGAGGGATTCAACAACCATTGGCACGTGAAGTCCGCGTTGCTGAAGGACATCCCCACCACCGGCGTTCGCCTCTACAACTACTATGACGATGGCGTGCGCAACACCGTCGGCGATCTAGGCTGCACGCGCTATATCGTGCTGTCCGATCCCCATAGCGGCGAGCCGATTGCGGTCGTCGACGAGCACTGGAGCTACGCCATCCGCAGCGCGGCGGCCGCGATCCTCGCCTGCAAGTGGATGGGCCCCAGAAACCCGAAAGTTCTCGGTCTCGTCGGCATCGGCACGATGGGGACGAATTCGCTGCGGTGTCTTTGCACCATGTACCGGTTCGAGGAAATCCGCTGCACCTCGCGCCGGCCCGAGACGCGGGTGGCGTTTGCGCGGAAATGGTCGCAGGCGCTCGGGATCGCGGTCGTGCCCAAGGATTCGATCGAAGAGGTCGTGCGCGGCGCCGATATCGCCGTCGGCGGCACCACGTCGAGCGACGTGGTGAGCCGCCAGCCTTGGCTCAAACCCGGCTCGACCTTCATCTCGCTGGCGCGCCGCGAGCTCGATCCGGCCGGCTGGTCGAAGATGGACAAGGTCGTCATCGACAGTTGGGATTTCAACATGCTGCAGGGTGAGTTCAAACGGATGATCGAGACGGGCCAGTTCTCGCGCGAGCAGCTCCATGGCGAGATCCACGAGCTGGTATCGGGCGAGAAGAAGGGCCGCGAGCGCGATGACGAGCGGATTTTGATTCATACCACCGGCCTCGTCTCGCAGGACGTCGCGCTGGCACACTTCTTGTATCGAAACGCGCTCGACAAGGGTCTCGGGACCTGGCTGCCCAGGGCAGGCGGGGTAACTCGGGCAGCGAGGACGGGCGAGAGGAGCACGACATGAGCGGCAAGCTGGGGATTGATCGGCGCGGTTTCTTGCGCAACGCCGGGGGCGCCGCGCTCGGCGCCGCCGCGGCGGGGAGCATCGCGCCATTGAGTCCGCGGGCCTGGGCGCAGGAGAAGTTTCCCGCCCGCGACATCAACTGGATCATCTACCAAGCGCCCGGTGGATCGATCGACACGACGGCGCGCATCATCCAGCCCTACCTCGAGAAGAACGGGGTCAAGACCAGCCTCGACTATGTGTTGGGAGCGGGTGGGCGCGTCGCGCGCAGCAAGCTCTACACCGCCCGGCCGGACGGCTACGTGATGATGACGGAGTCCGCGCCCGGCGGCGCGATCGATGAGGTCATCGGGCGGGCGGGCTACAAGGCGAGTGAGTTCATCGCGATCTTCGGATGGAGCGTGGTGAGCTGGCAGCTCTGCGTGAAGAAGGATTCGCCGATCCAGACCTTCCAGCAATTCGTCGACGAGTGCAACAAGCGTCGCGTGGTGGTCGGCACCATCGGGCGTTCGGGCTCAAGCCACATCCAGCTCGCGGCGTTGCAGAAGGAATTGAACCTGCCGTTCGGAATGGTGCATTTCGAGGGTTCGGGCAAAGCCTATCCGGCTGTCATGGGCGGCCATGTCGACGCGGCGATCAGCGGACCGGGATCGGGCTCGCGCATGCGCGAGAGCCTGCATTTTCTCGCCGTCACCGGCGAAGAGCGCGAGAAGGCGCTCCCCGACGTGCCGACGCTGAAGGAATTGGGCTTTCGCGTCACGCCCATCGATCAGATCTGGTACGCGATGACTACGCCGAAGGTGCCGGATGATCGCATCGCGATGTTGTCGAGCGCATTTGCCAAGGCGTTCGAAGACAAGATGTTGTGGGAGCAGATGCAGAAGGCCGGCGAATATCTCAAGCTGCTCACGCGCGCGCAGGTCGAGGAGATGGTGGGCAAACAGACCGAGGTGATCGAGAAATACAAGGAGCTGTTGGGGTAAACGCCCTGCCAGAAGGCCAGTCGTTGAATGTCGACCTATAGCAGAGGTTATTGGCGGGAAGAGTTGTCTCTAATCGCGATCCTCCTCCTGTTTTTCGTCGGGATCGTTGCGCTTTCCTATCATCTGCCTTTCGACGCACGGCTTTTCCCGATCGTCATCGGCAGTGCCGGCATCCTGCTCACGCTCGGGATTGCCATCGAGCAGGTGCGCCGGCGCGGAGCGCGCGACGCGTCGACGGTGGACGATGACGATCCCGCGGCCAAAGCCGATTGGCCGCGCTATGCGACCGCGCTGCTCGCCGCGCCGGCGTTCGGCCTGATGTTCTGGCTCGTCGGCTTCATCCTCGCCGCGCTCGCGGCGATGCTGCTCATCCCGGTGTTGATGGGATACGCGAACCGGCGGCAGCTCGTGGTCACCGCGCTCGTGACGGTGGCGATCCTCGCGCTCATCGGCCCCTATCTCCTCAATGTCGACCTTCCACACGGGCTCGTGGGGGACTGGCTCATTGACAAGTTCGCGCTGCGTGCGAGCTGAAGCTGCGTCATGGTCGATAACCTCATCCTTGGCCTGACCGCTGCCCTGCAAGTGAAGCAGTTCATGTTCATGGTGCTGGGTACGGTGATCGGGCTGTGGGTCGGCGTCTTGCCCGGACTAGGCGGCCCGGTGGCCATGGCGATCCTGATCCCGTTCACGTTCTCGATGGATCCGCTTTCCGCGCTGCTGATGCTGGCGTCCATTTCGGTCGGCGCCGCCTTCGGCGGATCGGTCACCTCCATTCTGCTCAATATGCCAGGCGAGGCATCCTCCGCCGCCACCGCCTATGACGGCTATCCCATGGCGCAGCGGGGCAAGGCCAAGGTCGCCATGGGGTTGTCGGCCGGCGCGTCCATGGCGGCGGCGATCGCCGGCGTGCTGATTTTGATGTTCGCCTCGGGCCCAGTGGCGAAGGCCGCGCTGGCATTCAGCCCGGCGGAATATTTTGCGCTCGCCATCC
>JBKOXY010000396.1:0-8756 GCA_046725125.1 Pseudomonadota bacterium
CACCACGCGTTGCTCGACGCTCTCGCGGCTGAGCCCCTGATGCAGCCGCAAGGGCTCGGCGATCTGGCGGCCGATGGTGAGGACCGGATTGAGGCTCGTCATCGGCTCCTGGAAGATCATGCTGATATCGTTGCCGCGGACGTCGCGCATGGCGCGCTCGCTGAGCTTGAGCAGGTCCCTGCCCTGGAACCGTATCGCGCCGCCGATCCTGCCGGGCGGCTGGGGCACCAGCCGCAGAATGGAATTGGCCGTCACCGACTTTCCGCAACCGCTCTCGCCGACGATCGCCACCGTCTCGCCGGCCTCGACCGCGAACGAGACGCCATCGACCGCGCGGTTCACCCCGTCCGGCGTGCGGAAATGGGTTTGCAGGTTATCGACTTCCAGCAGCGCCATGCCGCGAGCTCTTCACAGTCGTTTGGCCATGCGCGGGTCGAGTGCATCGCGCAGGCCATCGCCGAGCAGGTTGACCGCAAGCACCGTGACCGAAAGGAAAACCGCCGGGAAGAACACGATGTAGGGTTTGACCTGCCACAGCGCGCGGCCTTCGGCCATGATGTTGCCCCAGGATGGGATGGTGGGCGGCGTGCCGGCACCGATGAAGGAGAGGATCGCCTCCACGATCATGGCGCTGGCGCAGACGTAGGTCGCCTGCACCGTCATCGGAGCCACGGTGTTGGGCAGGATATGGCGCAGGATGATCATCGGCGTGCGAGTGCCGGCCGCGATCGCCGCGTCCACATAGGGCTGCTCGCGCAGCGACAGCACGACGGCGCGCACCAGGCGCGACACGCGCGGAATATCGGCGATGGTGATGGCGATGATCACATTGCCGACGCTGCCCCGGGTGAGCGCCATGAGCGCGATCGCGAGCAGAATCGGCGGGATCGACATCATCCCGTCCATCACGCGCATGATGATGCCGTCGCTCCAGCGAACGAAGCCCGATACCAGGCCGATGATGAGACCCGCGAGCGACGCCAGCAGCGCAACCGAGAAGCCGACGGTGAGCGACACGCGCGCGCCGTAGAGCACGCGGGAGTAGACGTCGCGTCCCAGCATGTCGGTGCCGAACCAGAACGCCGCGGACGGCTCGCGGGTGCGCCGCGTCGGCGCCAGGGCAGTGGGGTCGACCGTGCCGAGATAGGGGGCGAACACGGCGATCACCACCATCGCCAGCACCAGTGCGCCGCCGACGGCGATCGCCGGATGTCGGCGCACAAAGCCGAGGATGCCGCCGCGCAGCTTGACCGGCGGCAGCAGGTCCGGCAGTTCGGGCGCGGCGCGGATGAGCTCGGGCGCCGAGGTGATGGTGGCGTCGGTCAATACCGGATCCTCGGGTCGAGCACGGTGTAGAGCAGATCGATGACGAGATTGACGAGCACGTAGACGAAGCTGAACATCAGCACGACACCCTGGATCACCGGGTAGTCGCGGCGGAGAATGGCATCGACGGTCAGCCGGCCGACGCCGGGGATCGCAAACACCGTCTCCGTCACCACTGCGCCGCCGATCAGGAGCGCGACGCCGATGCCGATGACCGTCACGATCGGCACCGCGGCGTTCTTGAGCGCGTGCACGAACAGGATGCCGGTCTGCCCGACGCCCTTGGCGCGCGCGGTGCGGATGAAATCCTGCTGCAGCACTTCCAGCATCGCGGCGCGCGTGATGCGGGCGATGAGCGCGATATAGACGCAGCCGAGCGCGAGCGCGGGCAGGATCAGATTTTCAAACCACGGCCACAGGCCTTCGGAGATTTGCGTGTAGCCCTGCACCGGCAGCCAATCGAGCTCGAGCGCAAACACATAGGCCAGCAAATAACCCACGACAAAGACCGGCACCGAGAATCCCAGGACCGCAAACGCCATGATGGCGCGGTCGATCAACGTGTCGGCTTGCCAGGCCGCCACTACGCCCATGGGCACGGCAACGCAGACGGCAATCACCAGCGTCACCGCCATCAGCGACAGGGTCGGCTCGACGCGCTGGGCGATCATCGCGGCGACCGGCAGGTTGGTGAAAATCGACGTCCCGAGATCGCCGTGAAGAATTTGCCAGAACCATTCGCCGAACCGGATCAGGAACGGCCGGTCGAGGCCAAGGCTCTGGCGGATGCGTTCGACGTCGGCCGGCGTCGCCTGATCGCCGGCGATCACCGCCGCCGGGTCGCCGGGCGCGATGTAGAGCAAGCTGAACACGAACAGCGCAACCACCACCATCACTGGGACGGTGGCCAGGATGCGTCGGATGATGTAGCTCAGCATGCGTCGATGCTAGCAGGTTTCATGCCATTTTGCCGATGTTTCGGCGCTGGCTGCCGTCTCAACTGAGACATCAGCCGGCGATGATGAGAGAGCGCGTGAGGTCGCCTCATGCGGGGCGCCGGCGCGGCGAGGGCTCCTTCGCATTGCGGAGCGCAAAGTTTGGCACGCCATGCGGGCAGCGGGCGTCGGCGGGCCGCAAACCCATTCAGGCAACTTTGCTCACGCCCCAGAAGAACGGTAGCGGCCCCTTCACGATCCCGCCGACATTTTTGCGCCAGGCCTGATAGGCCAGGAAGAAGCCGGTCGGCGCGTAGACGACGTCCTCGAATGCGGCCTTGTTCAGCCGCGCGATGGCGGCTTTTTCTTCGTCGAGATTTCTTGCCTCGTACCAGCCGGCGATCTCGGCTTCGACCTTCGCACTGGTGGGCCAGCCGAACCACGCCTTGTCGCCATTGGCGCGGATCGCGGTATAGGACGACGGATCGATACAAACCGCGCCGGCGTGCCAGGTATGGAACATCTGCCAGCCGCCCTGGCCCGGCGGCGATTTCTGCGCCCGCCGCGCTGCGTTCGTGCCCCAGTCGACGGCGGCGAAATCGACGTTCATGCCGAGCCTTCTGAGCAGGTCGGCAGTGACCTCGCCCTGAGCTTTGGTAATTTGCAGGTCCTGCGCAACCACGCAGGTGACCGGCTGGCCGGAATAGCCGCTGTCCGCCAGCAACCGTTTGGCGGCATCGAGACGGCGCGGACCTTTGAGAATTTCGCCGCCGTCCTCGCTGTAGAGCGGCGTGCCCGGCGTAAAGAAGCCGGGCAGCGGTTTCCACAAGGCGTCGTCACCCACGACGGCGCGCATGTAGTCTTCCTGGCTCATCGCGGTCAGGATCGCGCGGCGCGCCCGCACGTCGTTGAAGGGCGGATGCAAGTGGTTCATGCGGAAGCTGCCGATATTGCCCAGCGGATCGGCAATATCGACCATGACGTTGCGGTTCTTCTTCAGCACCGCCACGAGGTCGGCCATCGGGGTTTCCCACCAATCCACTTCGCCGTTCTGAAGCGCGGCCGAAGCGGTGGCAGGGTCGGGCATCACGATCCACTCGATGCGGTCGAGCAGCATGTGCTTGCCGCCGGAGAGCCACGAATTCGGCTCCTGGCGCGGCGCATAATCGGCGAACCGTTCGAACACCGCCCTGGCGCCGGGAACCCATTCGTTGCGCACGAACTGCATCGGCCCGCTACCGACATACACGCCGATCGGTTTGAACGGATCGGTTGCCGCGATCCGCGCCGGCATGATGAAGCATGAAGGCGTTCCGACCTTGCCGAGCGCGACCAGGAGTTTCGGATAGGGTTTTTTCAGCACCCAGCGAAAGGTGCGATCGTCGACGGCGATAAGTTCTTGCTCGATCTCCTTCGTCATCAGGCCCATGTTGTCGCGCGCTTGCCATCGCGCCACGCTCGCCACGACGTCCTTCGAGAGCACGGGCTCGCCGTCATGAAACTTGAGCCCCGGTCGCAGACGGAACGTCCAAACGAGTCCGTCTGACGAGACGTCCTCGCTCTCGACCATCTGGCGCCGCGGCTGAAGCTTGTCGTCGACGCCGTAGAGCATGTCCCACACCAACGCGGCAGCGTTGCGCACCACGTACTGGGTGTTTTGGATCGGATCGAAATTGGCGAGATCGGCCTGCGGCACGAAGCGCAACACGCGCGCGGCGGCGCGTTGCGAGATCGCAGGGGTGGCAAGCACGCCGGCCGCGGTCAGAACGCCGGCGCCGGCCGCGGCTTTGATGAATGTCCGTCGATGCATAACGGCTGGCCTCCGCGCGACATCAAACCGTCTTGTCCACTCCCCAGAAGAACGGCAGCGGCCCCTGCGCAATCCCGCTGACGTTCTTGCGCCAGGCAAAATACCTAAGATACATGCCGAGCGGAACATAGACCACGTTGTCGAGCGCGGCCTTGTTCAGCCGACGCGCAATAAGCTTTTCTTCATCGAGCGTCTTGGCATCGTACCAAGCCGCGATCTCGGCTTCGACTTCCGGAATGTTGGGCCATCCGAAGAACGCCTTGTCGCCATTGGCGCGAAGGAGCTTGTTGGTGGGGTCGACGCAGTCGACGCCGTAAAAGCTCGTGTGGAAAATGTGCCAGCCGCCCCGGCCCGGTGGGGACTTTTGCGCCCGCCGCGCCACCACGGTGCCCCAATCGACAGCCGCATAGTCAACCTTGACGCCGAGACGGGTCAGCAGGTCCGCGGTCAGATCACCCCAGGCCTTGTGGTGTGCAAGATCCTGCGCTGCCATGGAGATGATCGGCTCGCCCGCATAATTGCTTTCCGCCAACAAACGCTTGGCGGCATCGAGGTTGCGCGGGCCTTTGAGAATTTCGCCGCCTTCCTCGGTGTAGAGCGGCGTGCCCGGGGTGAAGAAGCCAGGCAGCGGCTTCCACATGGTATCGCCGTCGACATACGCCCGCATGTAGTCCGCCTGGCTCATCGCCATGAGGATCGCGCGGCGCGCCCGCACATCGTTGAAGGGCGGAAACAGATGGTTGAAGAACAGGGTGCCGATGTTGCCCAGAGGGTCCTGAATATCCACCGCGACATTGCGGTTCTGCCGCAGCGTCGGCACCAGGTCGGGCAACGGCAGCTCCAACCAATCGATCTCGCCGTTCTGCAGCGCAGCCGCGGCGGTGGCCGGGTCGGCAATAGTAATCCATTCGATGCGGTCTGAAACGATCCGCTTGCCGCCGGCGAGCCAGGACGCCGGTTCCGATCGCGGCACATAGTCGGCGAATTTCTCGAATACCGCCCTGGCGCCCGGCGCCCATTCATTCTTGACGAAGCGCATCGGCCCGCTGCCGACATGCTCGCTGATCTGCTTGAACGGATCGGTTGCGGCGATCCGCGCCGGCATGACGAAACAGCACGGCGTGATGATCTTACCGAGCGCTAGCAGCATTTTCGGATAGGGCTTTTTCAACACCCACCGGAAGGTGCGGTCGTCGACGACCGCAAGTTCATTCTCGATCGCCTTGATCATCTGGCCCATGGGCTCGCGCGCCGCCCATCGGTTGATGCTCGCCACCGCATCGTTGGCACGCACCGGCTCGCCGTCGTGGAATTTGAGCCCGGGCCGCAGCCGGAACGTCCAGACGAGGCCGTCCGCGGACACGTCCTCGGCCTCGACCATCTGGCGCTGCACCTTGAGGTTGGCGTCCATGCCATACAGCATGTCCCAGACCAAGAGCCCGGCGTTGCGCGCGATGTAGGCGGAACTCCAGATCGGATCGAAGTTGGCGACGTCCGCATGGGGCACGAGACGCAGCGCCCGAGCGGCGGCGCGTTGCGAGATCGCCGGGGCCGCGAGTCCGCCCGCCGCGGTCAGGACGCCGGCACCGGCTACCGACTTCAGGAATGCTCTTCGGTTCATGAAATGCACATCCCGGTCACGGCAAGTCATCGGGCAGCGTCCATGACGGGCGCAAGCGTGTCGCCGGTTGCCCTACGCGCGCTGCGCCGCCCATCGCCGCGGCGTCAGGCGACCTTGCCGACGCCCCAGAAGAACGGCAGCGGCCCCTTGACGACGCCGCTCACGTTCTTGCGCCACGCCTGGTAGCCGAGGAAGAAGCCGGTCGGCGCGAAGACCACGTTGTCGAGCGCGGCCTTGTTGAGCCGCCCTATCGCCGCTTTCTCCTCGTCCAAGGTCTTGGCCTCATACCAAGCCGTCACCTGCGCTTCGACTTCGGGCGCATCCGGCCAGCCGAACCACGCCTTCTCGCCGCTGGCGCGCACCCCGATCGCGACCGCCGGATTGATGCAGTCGGCGCCGGAATGCCAGGTATGGAACATCTGCCAGCCGCCCTGGCCGGGCGGCGTTTTCATGGCGCGGCGGGCGCCGACCGTGCCCCAGTCGATGGCGGCGAAGTCCACGTTCATCCCAAGGCGCTTGAGCAGGTCGGCGGTGACATCGCCCTGGGCCTTGGTGATCGGCTGGTCTTGGGCGACCAGGCAGGTGACCGGCTGGCCCGCGTAGCCGCTTTGCGCCAGCAGCTTCTTCGCGCCATCGAGGTTGCGCGGGCCCTTGAGGATCTCGCCGCCTTCCTCGGTGTAGAGCGGCGTGCCGGGGGTGAAAAAGCCGGGCAGCGGTTTCCAGAGCTTGTCGTCGTCGCCGACGATGGCGCGCATGTAGTCTTCCTGGCTCATTGCCATGAGAACCGCGCGCCGCGCCCGCACGTCGTTGAAGGGCGGGTAGAGGTGGTTCATGCGGAAGCTGCCGATATTTCCGAGCGGATCGGCGATGTCGACCGCGACATTGCGGTTCTTGCGCAACAGCGGCACTAGGTCGGAGATTGGATTCTCCCACCAGTCGATCTCGCCGTTCTGCAGCGCCGCGGCGGCGGTCGCAGGATCCGGCATCACCACCCATTCGACGCGCTCGGCCAGCATCCGCTTGCCGCCCGCGAGCCACGAGCCCGGTTCCGAGCGCGGCGCGTAGTCGGAAAATTTTTCGAACGCGGCCTTGGCGCCCGGAACCCATTCGTTCTTCATGAAGCGCATCGGGCCGCTGCCGATATATTCGGAAATCTGCTTGAACGGGTCGGTCTTGGCGATGCGCTCGGGCATGATGAAGGCGATCGGCGTGCTGATCTTGCCGAGCGCCAGCAGCATCTTCGGGAATGGCTTCTTGAGCACCCACTTCACGGTGCGGTCGTCGACAGCCGTGAGGTCTTGCTGGATGCCCCTGATCAAGAGGCCCATCTGGTCGCGCGCGGTCCAGCGCTCGAGGCTCGCCACCACGTCCCGTGCCAACACCGGCTCGCCGTCGTGGAATTTTAGTCCCGGCCGCAGGCGGAAGGTCCAGGTCAGCCCGTCGGACGAGACCTCCTCGGCTTCCACCATCTGGCGCTGCGGCTCAAGCTTTTCGTCCATGCCATAGAGCGTGTCCCACACCATGGCGGAGGCATTGCGCACCACGTATTGGGTGCCCCAGATCGGGTCGAAATTTGCGAGATCGGCTTGCGGCACAAAACGAAGCGTGCGCGCCGCAGCGCCTTGCGCGAGTGCCGGGGCGGATAACTTGCCTGTCGCGGCCAGAGCGCCTGCACCCGCAACGGCCTTCAGGAGTGTCCTGCGATCCATGTCTTGATCTCCCAGTTGCGCCGGTCAATCGCTTAGATTTGCGCCACCCTGCCCATTTTATTGGATGCTTCTCCTGGGGTCGAGGGATGACGCAATAGCCGGCCGGTCTGTCGTGGCCTCGGAGCAAGCGGCATGCCAGAGGACATCGCGCGGCCGGCAGAACGCAGGGACATCAAGCCGTTTCGACCGGGCTCGATGGTTTCGGGTGCCACCACCGACCGGCGATCACGACCGCTTGCGACGCGATCCTGCGGTCGCCGGTGAGGTGCTCGCCGACGACGTCGACATAGTCGAAGCGCCCGTCGGTGACGGAGAGAATCGTCGCGTCGCCGACGCTGCCCGGCTTGAGGCTGCCGAGCTCGGGCCGCTTCAATGCGAATGCGGCGTTCACGGTCGAGGCGGCAATTACATCGGCCAACGGCATGCCGAGGCAGAGAAACTTCGACATAGTGGTGACCTGGTCGAACGCCGGCCCGTTGATGCAGAGCGCGTGAACGTCGGACGAAATCGTGTCAGGCAAGAAGCCATTGGCCAGCATGGCGCGCGCGGTCTTGAACGCGAACGAGCCCTTGCCGTGCCCGATGTCGAATAGCACGCCGCGCTGGCGCGCTTCGATGACCGCGCGTTTCACGGTGCCTTGCGCCGTTGCCGGCGAGTTCGGGAACGGACGGAACGCGTGGGTGAGCACGTCGCCGGGCCGCAGGCGCGCGATGACCTCTTCATAGCTCGGCGGCGGATCGTCGATATGCGCCATCACCGGCACGCCGACTTCGTCCGCCACCTCGAGTGCGATGTCGAGCGGCACGGTCCCCGAGCGGCCCGAGGCGCGGGCGCCGACGCGGACCTTGATGCCGACGATGATGTCGCGATTGGCATTGGCGACCTCCACCGCATCGATCGGCGCCATCAGCCGGATCTCCTCGCTCTCGCCGACCATCACCCGCGGCGAGAAGGCGTAGATGCCGGCGAAGGAGACGTGGAGATAAGCCAGGATGCGCACCGCGCTGCGCTCGATGACGTGCTTGCGGAATCCCGCAAAGTTGCCGGGCCCGGCACTGCCGGTGTCGACGGCGGTGGTCACGCCCGACCGGCGGCAGAAATCCTCCGCGTCGACGCCGAGCGAGGTCCCGCCCCAGTAGACGTGGGTGTGCAGATCGATCAGTCCCGGGGTGATGATGTGGCCGGATACGTCGCGGACGTCGGTTTTGGCATCGGGGCGCAATCCCGCGCCGATGCGCGCCACCTTGCCGTCCGCGAACGCGACGTCGGTCACGGCGTCGAGCTTCTGCGAGGGATCGACCACGCGGCCGCCGCGCAGGATGAGATCGTAACTCATGGGAGAATTCTCCACCCGC
>JBKOXY010000076.1:0-2245 GCA_046725125.1 Pseudomonadota bacterium
ACCAGCACCGTCCATTTGTCGCCGACGCGCGCGAGCACCTCGCTGACGGCGCGGCAATCCTCGGGCACGTGCAGGTTACTCGGTATCAGCGATGTGCCTTCTTGCCGTCGCCGCCTGGGCATCTATCTAGCCTCGGTATCAAACCGTAACCAAGGTAGGCCGCTCATGGCAAAGGTCAAGATCGCCGTCATCGTCGGCACCACGCGCGCCGCCCGCTTCGGACATAAACCCGCGCAGTGGATTGCAGACATCGCCTCGCAACGCGACGACATGGTCGTCGAGGTCCTCGATCTGCACGAATACCCAATGCCCTTCTTCGACGAAGTGGCTTCCAATGCCTGGGTGCCGTCCCAGAACGAGGCCGCGCAGCGCTGGCAGAAGAAGGTCGCCGAATTCGACGGCTACATCTTTGTCAGCGCGGAATACAATCGCGGCGTTCCTGCGGTGCTGAAGAACGCGCTGGATTACGCCTACCCGGAATGGAACAAGAAGCCGGCCGCCTTTGTCGGTTACGGCTCCGTCGGTGCGGCCCGCGCGATCGAACATCTGCGGCTCATTGCAATAGAGTTGCAGATGGCGCCGATCCGGACTGGTGTCCATATTCAAGGCGCCGACTTCATGGCGGTTTGGAAGGGCGGAAAGGACATCGCGGAGCTTTCCTATCTCCCGCAGAACGCAACCGATATGCTCGACCAACTCGTCTGGTGGACCAATGCGCTGAAGACGGCGCGCCAACAGCCAGCGGTTTCCGCTGCCGCGTAGGCAGACTCACGTCGTAAACGATCACGGCCGCGGCCGAAGGAGAGTGCCATGTCAATTCGACCCGTCAAAAGAATCGTTCAGTCCAAACCCGCAATCGAGGGTGCGGGCGTGAAGCTGCGTCGCGCCTTCGGCTTCGGGGATACCGGCGAGTTCGATCCATTCCTCCTGCTCGACGACTTCCGCAACGATCGCCCGGAAGACTATCGCGCCGGATTTCCCTGGCATCCCCACCGCGGCATCGAGACGATCACCTATGTGCTGGCGGGAAGCGTCGATCACGGCGACAGCCTGGGGAACCGGGGCAAGCTCGGAGCCGGCGACGTGCAGTGGATGACCGCCGGGAGCGGGATTCTGCACCAGGAGATGCCGCAAGGAGATGCGCAAGGGCGAATGCACGGCTTCCAGCTGTGGGCGAACCTGCCGTCATCCCTGAAGATGACGGCGCCGCGCTACCAGGACATCAAGGCCGCCGAAATTCCGGAGATCGTCGATGATGACGGGACCCGCGTCAGGGTTGTCTGCGGAGACTTCTGGGGCCGGCGCGGTCCGGTCGAGGGGGTTGCCGCCGACCCGCGCTATCTCGACGTCTCCGTCCCGCCCGGCCGGCGCAAGACGCTGCCGGTCGAGACGGGACGGCACGCCTTCGCCTACGTGTTCGAGGGCTCCGGAACGTTCAGCTCGGCGTCGCAGCCGTTCGGGGTGCTGACGGAAAAAGCCGTGGACGGAGGCGACGCGCTGATCCGCGAGCGAACGGGCAATCGCTCGCTTGTGCTGTTTGACAGCGGTGACGGGGTCACCGTGCAGGCTGGCGAGGAAGGGATGCGCTTCCTGCTGGTGTCCGGCAAGCCGATCGAGGAGCCGGTTGCCTGGTATGGCCCGATCGTGATGAACACCCAAGCCGAGCTTGAGCGCGCATTCGCTGAGTTGAAGGATGGTACGTTCATCAAGCGAGGTTGAGCGCGGTGAGCGCGGACTAACGAGAGCGCAAGCTAAAGATACCAGCGCCGGCAGGTCGGCACGCGACAACACAGCAGAACGATGAGCGGCATGGAGGCGCCGCGACGGCGAGCACGCACTAAGCCACGACCATGCCGATATAGGCGGCCGCTGGGCTCCGCGCCTAGGCCGCCTGTCGCTTGTGCGCGCCGTCGAAGGCGGGTGCGACCTCCGCCATGAAGCGGTCCATCTCGTCCTTCACCTGCTGGTGCGGCTTGAGGCCGACGTTGAAGTAGAGGATCACCTCGGAAAATCCGGCGGCCTCCACCTTTTTCAGGGTGTCCATGATCCGCTGCGGCGAGCCCAGCAGGACCGAATTTTCGGTGAGGTCCTCCGGTTTGACCTGCTGCAAGCGCGCGACCATGTCGACGAAATAGCGATAGCTCGGCGGCGCGGTTTTCGGATCGCCGGGCAGCGCGGGGATCACGCATTCGCGGTAATAGCGGATCTGGCGCGCGCGCTGCGCGTCCTCCTGCGCCTTCGTGTC
>JBKOXY010000271.1:0-3348 GCA_046725125.1 Pseudomonadota bacterium
ATCGAGATCGAAGCCCTTGAGCAGCGCCAGCTGCTGCAGCATCACAGGCCCCTGCGCCCAAGGGCCAGGCTTGCAGACGGTGTAGCGACCATAGTCGTAGGTGAGCGGCGCCTCGACTTGGGCATGCCAGCGCGCCATGTCATCTCCCGTCAGCACGCCGTAATGAGGTTCGCCGCTGGTATCCATCACGACCTGCGTGCGGCAGAAGCGATCGATCGCCTCGGCGATGAAGCCCTGCGACCAGGTCTTGCGCGCCGCTTCGATCTGTTTGACGCGGTCGCCGCCCGCGCCCTCGGCCGCGCACAGCACGCGCGTATAGGTCTCCGCCAGCGCCTTGTTGGTGAACAGCGTTCCAGTCTCCGGCACCTTGCCGGCGGGGAGATAGACCGCGGCCGAGGTCGGCCAATATTGGCGGAACAGCGCTTCGACGGTCGCGATGGTCGCGTGCGCGCGTTCGACCAGGGGATGGCCTTGGCTCGCATAGCCGATCGCAGGCGCCAGCACGTCGGCGAGCCGCATGGTCCCGTAGTCGCGCAGCAACAGCATCCAGGCATCGAACGTGCCGGGAGCGCAGGCGGCGAGAAGGCCGGTGCCGGGCACCATGTCGAGGCCGAGGCTCTTGTAGTGCGCGATGGTGGCCTTCGCCGGCGCCGGACCTTGGCCGCAGATGACCTCGGTCTTGCCGGCACGCACGTCGTTGAGAATGATCGGCACGTCCCCGCCCGGCCCATTGAGATGCGGCTCGACCACCTGCAGCGTAAAAGCGGTGGCGACCGCGGCGTCGAAGGCATTGCCGCCTTTCTCCAACGTCGCCATGCCGACGGCGGTGGCGATCCAGTGGGTCGAGGCGACCACGCCGAACGTGCCTTCGATCTCGGGCCGCGTGGTGAACGGATTTGGATTGATGTTTTTCATCTCAGACCTGCGCAACATGGACTACGCAATTAATCACAGCTCGCGGGCGCAACCAACCCGATGAATCGGCTTTTCGGCGACGGTCACTTCCACTAAAATTAGGCGTCCTCTCGGTTCACAAGGCTGACGATGGAGGAAACCATGAAGAAAATCGCGTTGGCGCTGGCGGTCTGCCTGATCTCGTCCGCACCCGCGTTCGCGACCTGCAAGTCGGATGCCGCCGACAAAAAGCTCGCGGGGGCGGCCCTCAAGAGCTTCATGACGAAGTGCGAGCGGGATGCAACGACGACCTGTGAGGCGGACTCCAAGCAAAAGAACCTCGCGGGCGCCGCAAAATCCAGCCACATGAAGAAGTGCGTGGCCGACGCGGTTGGCACATAAGGAAGCGCAAGCCGCGCGCGGAACGCGTCGATGGGGGTTCGCGGCGCCCTTTCTTGGGCGGTTTCCACCGGCGCAGACGCCGGGGCGAGCGCGCAACAGCGCGGGCTCAGCGCGAATAGCTCAGCGTCTCGTAGCTGCGATCCTTGAGATACTGATCGAGGCCCCAGCGCTTGACCTGCGCCAGGGTGTCGTCGAATTCCTCGCGCGGGAGCGTGCGGTAATAGAACCGCTCGCCACGGCCGAACTTCGAATAGTCCCACGGATGGAAGTTCTCGAATTCGGCCGGCACCGCGAGCTTCCAGAGCGGTAGATATTTCTCCATATCGTCGTCCATCGCCTTCTCGGCGCGATCGAGCGCGCGCAGATAGGCGCGCACGACGTCGGGCTCGAAATCGTCCGGAACCCACCAAAGCGTCTTGAAGGTGTCTGCGATGATTTGGCGCAATCCGAGCTGCTCGGCCATCGCGATCTGCGGCGGCAACAGGCTCGCCGCTTCAACCTCGCCGTCGAGCAGCGCCTTGAGCCGCGCGCCGAAACCGCCCGTGTTCACCACCTTGATGTTTTCGAGCGGCAGGTATTTCTCCAGCCGATACGGCACGTTGAAGTGGCTTCCCGCGCGCATGCCGACCGAGACCGGCACGTCCTTGAGGTCTTCCGGCCGGCGAATGCGCGAGTCGGGCCGCACGAAGATCGCCCAAGGCGAGACCCCGTAAGCGTCGGGCACCATCTTGCCCATGCCGGCGCTGGCATTGCAGATCGTGCCCCAGACGCAGGCGCCCTGGATCACCTCGCGCTTGTCCTGCGTGTAGGGTCGATCCTGCGGACGTTGGAAATAGTCGAGATTCTTCCAACTCGACTGGGTGCCGCGGAACGTCTTCCAATCGAAATCGAAGTCGAGGCCCTCGGCGGCGAAGAAGCCTTCTTGAAGGGCGACGAAATCATAAAGCCCCATGCCTTTTGGAGCGACCGTCACCGGTCTCAAGCTGCTGGCCATGGCGATTCCTCCCGGAACTCGTTGGTCGAGGTCCTGTCGAGCTAAAGCTTACGCCTTCTCTAACGCATTCCGGCTTGGCGGTCACTAAGGCGCAGCGCGCCGCGAGCGGCCCCACAGGATCGGCGCCGAAGCAGGTAGCTGTAACCATCTTGATCTGCACGACACGTAAGAAGACCATCATACTCGTGGCCTAGGACGACAAGCATCGTGGAATCGAGCCGCGCGCCGCTTCTCGTGGATTTTGCGCTGCAAGGCGGTGGCGCGCATGGCGCGTTCACCTGGGGGGTGCTCGACCGCCTGCTCGAGGAAGCCTGGTTGCGCATCGACGGTATCTCCGGCACCTCGGCGGGGGCGATGAATGCGGCGGTGCTGGTCGACGGCTATGTAGACAACGGCGTCGACGGGGCGCGCGCCGCGCTGGAAAATTTTTGGCGCCGCGTCTCCAGGGCGGCTTTGCTGAGCCCACTGCGGCGCACTCCGCTCGACGTGCTGCTGGGTCGTTGGACGCTCGACCATTCGCCCGTCTTCGTCGCGATGGACCTGATGGCGCGCCTGTTCTCGCCCTACGATCTCAGCCCAGGCGGCGCAAATCCCTTGCGTGACATCCTCGCCGCGATCGTCGATTTCGATCGGCTGGCCAAAGCGTCGATCAAACTTTTCGTCACCGCGACGAACGTACGCACCGGGCGCGGCCGGGTCTTCCGAAACAGCGAGATCACGCCGGACGTGCTGCTCGCATCGGCGTGCCTCCCCACGCTGTTCCAGGCCATCGAGATCGATGGCGAAAGCTATTGGGACGGCGGCTACTCCGGCAATCCCACCATCACGCCGCTGGTGCGGGAGTGCCGCTCCAAGGATACGATCCTCGTTCAGATCAATCCGGTCGAACGGCCGCAGTCGCCCCGCTCTGCCCGCGACATTCTCAACCGGCTCAACGAGGTCTCGTTCAATGCCGTGCTGCTGAAAGAGTTGCGCATGATCGCCTTGCTGCGCCAAGTTGCACAGCCAGATAATTCCGAGAGCGCCAAATGGGCGGACATGCGCATCCACCGCATCTC
>JBKOXY010000054.1:0-1197 GCA_046725125.1 Pseudomonadota bacterium
GTTGAGGTCGAGCGCGTAGACCGGGTTCGGGAACGGCCCATGGACGTACATGACGTTGCCGATCACGAGCGGCCCGCCTTCGTGGCCACGCAGAACGCCGGTCGAAAACGTCCACGCCACCTGCAGTTTGCCGACGTTTTCAGCGGTGATTTGCTTGAGCTGAGAGTAGCGCGTATTGGCGTAATTTCCTGTCGGCATCACCCAATCTTTCGGGTTCTGCGACATTTTGATGAGGTCATCGTTGGCATGGGCGGCGCCCGCAGTGAAGACTGCCACGGCGCCCACGCAAGTCGTCAGTAGGAAATTGCGCATCGGAATCCTCCCTGCGACAGTGCCGCGGGTGACCGACGCAAGAGCGCGGATCGGCACCCGTTCGATAGGAAGAGCTTCCGGCAGCGTGTCACAGCGCAACGGAGGCGTAGGCGCAACCTAGCACTTATGCCCCGCCTGGCTTACGAGGATACGTCAGGATTTCCCAAAGCCGACGTTCTTGAAGCCGGAAGCCGCAAGAAGCCTATTCCCGCGACTAATCGACCGCAACCATCATTTTGGGCGTTTGTTGAGCGAACCGGGCTTGACGCCGCTAAGAATTTCCACAAGGCGCAGAATATCGAGCGTCTCCTGCGCGAGTGAGGCCTTCCTCGGTGGCGCCGTACAGTCAATGCATCAACTTGCGGGAGGCGAGGATGCGCGGTGTGTTATTTGCTTCGATCACATTCGGACTCGTGCCTTCTTCCGCGGCCTCCTCACCGGAAAACGTCCCACTCGCGGCCGGGCAAAGGACCGGCCGCCCATCTTCGCGCTGCAATGAGCCCCTCAGCCCGTCGCTGCCGATGCCGCAGCGATGGAGCTCAGGCTGCAAGCGCTCCCGACGCCTTAGCGACGTGGGTGGCGATTGCATCCATCAAGGCCGGCGACAGGCAGTCGTAGGGTTCCAGATGCAGCTCCTTCAATCGAGACCGGACAGCGCCCATTTGCCCGGGTGGAGTGCCGGATTCGATGATCGAGGAGACGAATGCTGCGAACTCCGGAGGCGCCCAGCCCTGGTCCTTTGAGAGCTCGGTGTGGATGAAGTCGAACCCGTAGAACGGATGCTTTGTGTTCTCGATGCGGCCGTACATGTGCATGCCGCAATCCCTGCAGGCGTACCGCTGAATGGCGGCGTTGGCGTCCACGACCTTCAGCTTTTCGGCATTC
>JBKOXY010000302.1:0-5743 GCA_046725125.1 Pseudomonadota bacterium
ACGATCGAGGTGGCGATGAATCTCGGCGTCGATCCGCGCCATGCCGATCAGATGGTGCGCGGCATCGTCAACCTGCCGAACGGTTCCGGCCGCAGCGTGCGCGTGGCGGTGTTCGCGCGCGGCGCCAAGGCCGATGAAGCCAAAGCCGCCGGCGCCGACGTGGTCGGCGCCGAGGACCTCGTGGAAAAAGTGCAGGCCGGCAACATCGATTTCGACCGCTGCGTCGCCACGCCCGACCTCATGCCGCTGGTCGGCCGGCTCGGCAAGGTCTTGGGCCCGCGCGGCATGATGCCGAACCCCAAGGTCGGCACGGTCACCATGGACGTGACCAACGCGGTCAAGGGCGCCAAGGGTGGCTCGGTGGAGTTTCGGGTGGAGAAGGCCGGGATCGTGCAGGCGGGCGTCGGCAAGGCGTCGTTCCCCGCCGACCACTTGGTGCAGAACATCAAGGCGTTTGCCGACGCGGTGCAAAAGGCACGACCCGCCGGCGCCAAGGGCACTTTCATCAGTCGGGTCGCGATCTCTTCGACCATGGGCCCGGGCGTGAAGGTCGAGCCGGCATCGCTGTTCGGGCAATCATAGCAAGCGCTGTCCGCGCGTCGTCTCGCATCGATCCTTGAGACGGGGCCGATCGCGGCGCTCGGCGCGGGCCGCGTCACCCGGCGTAGATCCAGAAGTCGCTGACGATCGAGGCGGCGCTGGTCGGTAACGGGCCGGGCACCTGCACCGCCGCAAACGGGTGCGGCTCCCTTCCATAGCGGTGCGACCAGGCGGCAGCGACGCCGGCGAAATCGCGAATGTCAGTCAGGAAGTACTGCGCGCGCACGACGTTGCCCATGGAGACGCCGACGGCGTCGCAGACCGCCTGCGCGTAGGCGTGGAGCAAGGCGCCCTGGGCGTATCCTGCCAGGCCGAGGGCGTCGAAGGCCGCCGCGCTGTCGGCGGCGGGGACGCGCCCGTCGCGCGCAACCGCCATCAGACCGGACGGGAAGACCAATTCGCCCGCGCGCAGGCAAGGCCCGTAGGTCGCGCGCGCGGGAATGTCGACGTCCACCACCTCCTTCTTGCGCGCGGCGCCGGTCTTGAGCGCGATCAGGTTGATCTCGAGCATGCTCTCGGTGCTGGAATAGTCCTTTGCCGGAACC
Source organism: Pseudomonadota bacterium (assembly GCA_046725125.1). Taxonomy (GTDB): domain Bacteria; phylum Pseudomonadota; class Alphaproteobacteria; order Rhizobiales; family Xanthobacteraceae; genus VAZQ01. The sequence continues at coordinate 1,146 of JBKOXY010000302.1, forward strand.
AGCGTCACCGCGCACGGAATGCTGCGGAAATACTGCGACCACACGTCCATGAAATCGGGGAAGTTGTCGACCCCGCGGATGTAGACCTGCGCCTTGAGGCTGTGCTCGAGCGCCGATCCCGCCGCCTTCAGCGACGGCTCGAGCCGCTCCCTGATCACGTAATGCGCCTGGCGGCGGAACGCGTTCTCGCCGCCCCAGTTGCGCGCGGGCGCAACCGCGACGCCCGGACCGAGCTCGCCGCTCTCCACGAAGGCCTGATTGCCGGCGACGAAGACGAAGTCGTCGACGACGACGGCCGGACTGTAGCCGGACGCCGAAATCGCCTCGCCGGGAAGGGTGATTTTTTCGATCGTCCAGTTGCTCCCCGGGACGACGGCGATCATGGAGGTGTGGATGTTGGTGCGAGCGGTGAAGCAACGCGGCATGATGATCGACGTGCTCGGCGGAATGTAGCTGCCGAACTCGGCAAAGCGCGCCAGGTGATAGGCATGCACCGCCTGACCGCTGGTGTAGTACTGGTCGACGCGCACGGCGTTCGCCAGATCGCAGCCGAATTCCTTGAGCGTGCTGCGCATGCGCTGCAGGATGTAGTCGGCTTCGCGCCGCAGCGGCGGACGGCCGCTCAGGCGACTTCCGACCGGCCCTTCGACCTCGCCCGCGAGCCCGCGCTCGAAATCGAACGCCTCGTGGCCGTTGAGGAAAATCCACGGCCCCGCCTTGACCGCGTAGGCGAAACGCGTGCCGCTGCCCGCGAGCTGCTCGACCGATTTGACGGTCAGCGCAGCCGCGACGCTTGTGCCTGCCTGTGCGGCTTGGACCATGGCCAGCTTCAAGCCGCCGAACGCCGGCCCCAGAGCTCATGCGTTGCAATCTTGGCGCCTTCGGCGAGCGATCGCAGTTTCGCCCACATGATGGTGGGATGAACGCGTTGCGCAAAGGGACTCTGCGCAAAGCCGCAATCGGTCCCGCCCATGACGTTCTCGCGCCCGACGATGCTGGCGAGCCGCACAATGCGCTGGGCCACGAGTTCGGGATGCTCGACGATGTTGGTTGCATGGCTGATGACGCCCGGGATCAGCACCTTGCCCGGAGGCAGCTTGACCGACCGCCAGACCACCCATTCGTGCTCGTGGCGCGGATTGGCGGCCTCGAACTGATAGGCGCCGACGTTCACCTGCAGCATCAGGTCGACGATGTCTTTCATCGGCACATCGAAAGCATGCGGCCCGTTCCAGCTCCCCCAGCAGATGTGATAGCGCGAGCGCTCCTGCGGAATGCCCTTGAGCGCGCGGTTGAGCGCGTCGATGCGCAGCTGCGCCCATTCGCGATACTGGGCATGCGTCATCGGCGGCACCATTTTTTCGTGCATGTAGGGCAGGAAGGCATCGTCGATCTGCACGTAGAGGCCGGCATCGATGATGGCCTTGTATTCCTGGTGCAGGCAGTCGGCGAGCGCGCAGAGGAGGCTCTGCTCGTCCGGGTAGTGCTCGTTCTTGGCGTTCGGCAGCGCGCTCGCCGGCGCCACCACCGGCAGGAAGGCGCCTGCGACCTTCACTTTGGCTGCCGCGGCCTTGAGATTGGCGATGTCGCGCTTGACCTGCACATCCGAGTAGCTCAGCGCGCCGTTGACCACGAAGCGCGAGCCGAGCCGCTTGTTCAGGCCCGAAAGGCGGTCGTATTCCGCGTAGAATTCGGGAAAGGCGACGCGATCCTGCCCGCCGCCGACGGCCGCCATGGGGTCCTTGGCCTCTGCGGGGGTCAGCGGCCGGGTGGCGACGCCGGTGAGGCGGTCGTGGACGTAAAAGGCCCAGTTGCGGCCCTTTCTGAACTCGCCGTCGCTGACGATGTCGATGCCCGCGTCGGCCTGCTGGCGCACGACCGTGTCGATCGAATCCTTCAGACAGGTCTCGTAGGCGGCTTTATCGTAGGGCTCTCGATCCTCGATCTTGTGCAGGAACTCGACGAGCTGCGGGGGCCGGACCAGGCTGCCGACGTGGGTTGTGAGGATGCGGTTGGCGCTCGATGCCATTTTGCTCCCTCCTGGTCTTGGCTCGCTGACCCTTCTTATCACCTGAGGTTCGTCCAGGCAGCACCAGGCGCACGCAGCGGAGCAAAATCCGGCGCGAGCAAGCGGCGTGTTCGGATCGCAAGGAAATTGGGTAGCGTCTCAGTTTGCTCGGCGGGGACGGGCGGATATTGGACGGATTCCGCGCAACCAGGACGGGGCGCTAGTTGAGCGCCGCGTCGATCTTGTCGTAATACTTTTTCACGAGCTCGATGTTGCCCGGAAATTGAATGGGCTGCGCCGCCTTCAGCGCCTCGTTGAGCTCTTCCAGCATCTGCTTCTTGTCCTGCGCCGCAATTGTCTTGTCGGCGGTGACGTCCGCGATCTCTTTCTTGATCGCGTCCGCGGGCTCGGTGAACGCCTTGGTCTTGGGATCGATGCCGGTCATCACCATGGTGATGTTGCCGACCACCTCGTCATAGTCGTTGAAATCCTTGAATCCGTGCTTCTTGGTGGCCGCGTCGAGCTCGGAGAGAACTTGCGGAGGCAATTGATCCGGTGGCGGCCCCTGGAGCTTGTCCAACACCGCCGCCACGTCCTTCTGCGCGGCAACAACGCCTTGGACCTGCTTCTCGGTGAGCTGGATTTGCTTCACCTCGGAGTGCCCCACGCCCTGGGCCATCGCAGCAAAGGATAAATGGACGAGGGCAGCGGCCAAGACGGCCGCGATGGCGATACCAAGTCTCTGTTGCATCCCTTTAGCCCCCGCTTGCCGGTCTGAGATGTGAGTGGCGACCGCCGTTTCCTAGCGCTCGGCGATGACCAAAATTGGACCTGCGGCGGCCCTAAAAATCTGAGCAATCGGCGCGATTACGCTTGCAAAACGGGTGAAAACCGCTACATAGGAGGTCAGGGCGTGCCGGCCCAGTGTGTCGGCGCGCCTTTGCGCGCTTCAAGGAAAACATGGCGGTTAGGACCTTATTCCTTTTGGACGTCCTGCGGGATTTATCTGAAAGGAGCCGGGGCCAAGCGCGGGATTTCTTTGGGCGCCAAGGCCTTCCGGCGGTTTCCGGAAGTCCATCCTGTCCGAGACTGCAGGTGCCGGCTCCCGGCTTAAACGCAATCGCCTGCACAGACGGGGAAGACCGTTTTGGGGCCGAGCGCCCCGCGACCGGTTCGAACCTCGAGAACCCGGTGCGGCTTTCGCCCGCGCCCGGGGGGCAGGATCTCAGCAGCGCTGTCCTGCCGGCGTTTGTAAAGCGCAAGGTCAGGATGGCAGGTCGCAACCGGCGGTTCCCGGGTGTGAACACGGGCCGCCAACCGGAAAGAGCTTGCAGTGGATCGAGCGGCTAAGAAAGAGCTCGTCACGGCGCTCAACGGTGTCTTCAAAGCCACCGGCGTCGTGGTCGTCGCTCATTACTCCGGCCTCAACGTTGCCCAGATGCAGACGCTGCGCAGGCAGATGAAGCACGCGGGCGCGGGGGTGAAGGTCGCGAAAAACCGCCTCGCCAAGATCGCGCTCGAAGGCACGGACGCAGCCGTGATCGTGCCCCTGCTCAAGGGGCCGACCCTGATCGCCTATTCCGGCGATCCGGTCGCTGCGCCCAAGGCCGCCGCCGACTTCGCCAAGACCAACGAGAAATTCGTGATCCTGGGCGGAGCGATGGGCAAGACCGCGCTCGATGCCAACGGCGTCAAGGCGCTCGCGGCGCTGCCGTCGCTCGATGAGTTGCGCGCCAAGATCGTCGGCCTCATTCAGGCGCCGGCGACCAAGATCGCGCAGGTCGTCAACGCGCCGGCGGCCAAGGTCGCCCGCGTGGTCCAGGCCTATGCCGCCAAGAGCGAGGCCGCGTGACACGCATCGCAAACTCGACCGGTTCGAACTCATAAGGATGTCCAATGGCTGATCTGCAGACACTCGTCGACGACCTCTCCAAACTCACGGTGCTCGAGGCCGCCGACCTGGCGAAAATGCTGGAGGAGAAGTGGGGCGTTTCCGCCGCGGCCGCGGTGGCCGTGGCGGCTGCTCCCGGTGGCGCTGCCGCCGCGGCTCCGGCGGAAGAGAAGACCGAATTCACCGCCGTGCTCACCGCCATCGGCGAGAAGAAGATCGAGGTGATCAAGGAGGTGCGCGCGCTCACCGGTTTGGGCCTCAAGGAGGCCAAGGATCTGGTCGAGGGCGCGCCCAAGCCCGTCAAGGAAGACGTGAGCAAGGACGAGGCGGAGAAAATCAAGGCTCAGCTGGAGAAGGCCGGGGCCAAGGTGGAACTCAAGTAAGTGTGAAGTCAACGTAACTGATTCCGGGGTGAGTAAACCCCGGAATCGCCCATATCTCTGCCGGACGGCGGCAGGGACATGGCGGTTCGGCGGTCGGCCGAATCGCATAGGAGAGGGGTCTCGACGGCTGTCCTGATGGTCGCGATGGATGGCGGCCTTCCGGAGAGTCGTCCCGGGCCCGACGGTTCGACAAAGCGAGAGATGAGATGGCGCAGACGTTTACCGGTCGCAAGCGCGTTCGCAAGTTTTTCGGGAAAATCCAGGAAGTCGCAGAGATGCCGAACCTCATCGAGGTTCAAAAGGCGTCCTACGACCA
>JBKOXY010000245.1:0-5723 GCA_046725125.1 Pseudomonadota bacterium
CACTTTGTCCGAGGTGTCGCGCCGTCCGGACCTTCAGCACGATGCACGCTCGCGCAGCGGCGAACGATCGGAGTGTGGCCAGCCCCGCGCGGCTCAGGCGACGATTTGATCGAGAAAATGACGCCCGGCGCGGTCCTCGACCTCGAGGATCCATGCGTCGGGGTCGAAACGTAATTCCCGCACCAGACGTTCCTCGATCTTGGCCTCCGGTGCGGGCTGTTCGCCAAGGCACCGGCTGAACACTCGCTCCGCTGGCCGCGCGTCGTCGAAGACGCTCTGCGGCGCCGGCCCGAACAGCTCCGCGGTGCCGTCGAGCCGATTGAGCTTGACGAAAATAGCCCCGGCCTCCTCCGCTCCACGCCGCCGCACGGCCGCAAAGGCTCCTTCGATGTGGCAGCGGCGGATATAGGCTGCGACCCAGATTGCAGATTTCAGACGCATTCCAACGTCTCGTTCGTCGTGCCCGCCAACGCAAGGCGTCCAGTATTCACCACCTGCGCGGCCGCGACGAGAGCTGTGCCTTGCATCGTCCTCGATGATTACGAAATCGCGCGCCCGTGCGCGATGAAATCTTATTCCAACGGTCGGCCGGTCATCGCCGCCAACTCGCGCACGACGCGGTCGGAGGCCTGGCCCGTGATCGGCAGCTTGCGCTCGCTCTCGAATTTCTCGATCGCGGCCTGAGTATCAGGATCGACGATTCCGCTCGGCTTGATCTGGCCGTAGCCGTATTCGGCGAGCGCCCGCTGCAGCGCGATCACGCGTTTGGAAGCCGCCGGCCGCTCGATGACGCTATCGTTGCGAACCGGCGTCGGACGCACTGCGGCTGTAGCTCCAGTGGCCCCCTTCGCCAGCTTGGCGGGCGATCGCATGATGGCCTGCAGCAGCGCCTCGTTCGGCTCGGTGCTCGGCTTGAGACCGGCGGCCTGCTCGAAGTCTCGGATCGCGGCATCAGTCTTCGGGCCATAAAGGCCGTCGTTGACGCCATCGTAGTAGCCGCGGCGCGCCAGTTCGCGCTGGATATCGTTGATGATCTCCCCGGGCGAACGGGGTGCGGACGGCGCGGCGACCTTGGTCGGCGCCGCCGGGGCCGCCGGCTCGAGCGGCCGCGGACGCGGGACCGACGTGCTCTCCGTCACCACGACTGGTTTCACCGGACCGATCGCGCCTTTGAACATGGGCGCCGGGTGCGAGCCCGACTGCAGGAACAGCACGTTGATTAGGATCGCCAACGTGACGAAGGCGCCGAGCACGACGCCTACGGCATCTCGCGGACTCCAGCCCAGCACCCGGAATAGGTGCGTTGCGCGGTCGAGCGACCCGCTTTTTTCTCGACGCACCGACGGGCGCGCCGACTTTCCGATATGATCTCGGATCGGACCCACGTTCCCCGTGCACGCCCGATGATTTGGGACGCGCTCCCCTTATTGCCTACTAGGATCGTGTCAGAGGCCGCTTAAGCGAACGCTAAAGCCGCAACGGCGGTGACGCACGAGCCTGTTTACGTCTCGTTTCGCCGGGATTTTGCCGGCGCATTCATGCGGAATGGTGAACGGTCGGTTGCCGAACCCTGTCGCGCCTTCGTGCTCGAGCGGGCGTCGGGAGTCATGCGGAGGCGTATTTGTGCCCGCAAATCGGCGCCGCGGCAGCGAGTGCTGCAAATTTTAGTCAAATGCCGATTGTTCGAAATTTGCGAAAAAACGCGGCTGATTCACCTCGAATATAGACAAAAAGTGCGCGGCGCAGAGAACCAGCGTTTCAAGCCTTGCTGTTAGGGTAAGCTGCAATGCGGTGAAGCACAGCCGGGAACTCTAAAGGCAGGTCATGCGATTCCTTTTGCGGATGGCGTTTTGGCTTACCGTCATTCTGGCATTGCTGCCGAGCGGCGGATCGCAGCCCACGCCGAAACTCAATGTGAGCGCCGTCGACGCCATGTGGGCGGCGAAGGCCACCGTCACCGACATGCGGTCATTCTGCGAACGTCAGCCCGACGCCTGCACCGTCGGATCGCAAGCGGCGGTCGCGATTGGACAACGGGCGCAGGCCGGCGCCAAGATGATCTACGAATACCTCACCGAACGCCTTGGCTCCCACGACAGTGGCTCGCCGGTGAATGCCGCGGCCGGCAAAGCGGTCCCGCTGCCCACCGCCCGGCCCTCGCAGCACACGCTTTCATCGGCTGATTTAGCGCCGGCTTGGCATTCCGCCCAGTGACGCAAGGACATAGGCAACGACGGCCGGCTTGACGGCAGTTTTCGGAACTCGGGTGCTGCGCGGCCGCCGGTTTTGGCCCAGATCCGGCGGGCGCCGCGCCAATAGCGGGCGGCCGCCGCGTTAATCTTTTTCGACGGGGCGTTCGCCCGACTATACTATCGCTCCCATATATCCAGTATGTGCGGAACCATGACCGCGGCCTCACCCGATACCTTGGCGACGCTCGACGAGATCGTCGACAACTTTTCGCTGCTCGAGGAGTGGGACGACCGCTACCGCTATGTCATCGAGCTCGGCCGCGGTCTGAGCCCGCTGTCCGAGCGCGACCGTACCGAAGCGAACAAGGTGCAGGGCTGCGCCAGCCAGGTCTGGCTCGCGACCACCGTGCATCCGGACGGCCAAGGCGGGCCCCTGCTCACCTTCTCCGGCGACAGCGACGCCCATATCGTGCGCGGACTTATTGCCATCTTGTTTGCAATGTTTTCCGGCAAGCGGGCCCGCGACATTCTATCGACCGACGCGATCGCGGTGTTTGGGCGTCTGGGGCTGCGCGAGCACCTGACCCCGCAGCGATCGAACGGGTTCCGTTCCATGGTCGAGCGCATTCGCGCGGACGCGCGGACGGCGCTGGCAGCAGTGGCCTAAATGCCGCCTCTCCCTGGGCCGCCTCCAATGGCGAGATTTTTTTGGTGGGCTGGAACTGGCTCGGCATTTGCCTGTCATCTTCCGGTGGCCTCAATCGAACCCCCCAAGGAACGAAAGAGGCTGCTAGGCCCCGGCGACAACCTCCCCGGGGCCTTCCATTTTGTGCAACTCGATGAACCGAAGCGGGATCCGCATCGGGGCTGGGGGCAGGCGAAAAGGCTGCCGCTTAAGGCGGCAGCCGTGGAGCGCAGTTAGCAAAGATCGCATCCGCCTGGGCAGCAGATTATGCCGCGCTTATTGCGATGCCGCTTTGAGGACCTATCTGCGCCGCCGCCGCTGCTGGCCGAGCCCCATTTGCTTGGCGAGGTGCGAACGAGCCGCTGCATAGTTCGGCGCCACCATCGGATAGTCGGGCGCCAATCCCCATTTCTCGCGGTACTGCTCCGGCGTCATGTTGTATTGCGTGCGCAAATGACGCTTGAGTGATTTGAACTTCTTTCCGTCCTCGAGGCAGACGATATAGTCCGGCGTGATCGACTTCTTGACCGAGACGGCGGGTTTCGGCGGCTCGCTCGGCGCATCGCCGTGCCCGCTCGAGACCCGCGTCAATGCGGCGTGCACTTGGCCGATCAGCGCGGGTAGATCCGCGGTGGGGACCGAATTGTTGCTGACATAGGCCGAGACGATCGACGCTGTCAGCTCGATGAATGTTCCGCCTGAAGTATTCTCGCCCATTGACTGTTAGTCCTGCCGCGTTTTGATCTTGAAGGCTGTGCAGTCGAAGCCCCACTTCTGCGTCTTGAGCGCCTCTGGTGCGCGTCAGCCGCGGGCCCAACGCATCAAATGGCGTCGAAATCGTGACTCGTCGGTATTTCTATTATTGCACTCTGGGGAAGGCAAGAAGTGTTTCCATTGCTGTGCCAAGATAATCCTTCGCAATTGTTGGCGTCTTCTGGGCGATACAGAACAAATCCTCGCGGGCGACAGTTTTCACCGTCCCAATCTTCCGACTGGCAAGCAGGCAGTGGCCGCCCACAAGCGATCGCGCAGCGACGACCGCGGCAATGATCATCGCACGTTGGGCAGGGATGCGTTGTCCGTGGTCGGCGCCGACTCAGCCGACTCAAATGCGGTCAAATCATTTCCGCAAAACTTCAAGGACAATCACGTTGGTCATTAAGATCAACGACGAGGGGAAAAGCGGCTCGCGCCCGAGCACGACCACCTCGCCGGGCAACATCGCACGGAGCGCGCTATCTCAAATCCGTCGTCGGCCTACGAGTTGCGCTCGATATGCGCGCGCAGCTCGGCGATCGAGCCGAACCTGACCGTCCCGTCCGGTAGCTTGGCCTCGATCGATCCGTCGGTGTAAAGCGTATAGGCCATGCCGTCGACGACGCCGGATTTGAGGATCGTGGCTGCGCCGCGTGGCTCGTCGAGTGGCGCGGGCTCCGGCCGGCGATCTTGCACGGATGCAGCTTGGTCCGCCTGGCGTTGACCCGCTTCGACGGCCGTCGCAGGCTCGGATTCGGCACGCTTGGCGGCACGGGCATCCGTGGGCCACGCAGCATCGAAATTCTCGCGCTGGGATACGGGACGCGTCGGCTTCGATCGGAACAGAAAATCGAGGCGTGACGCCTTCAAGGCCTCGACCGCGGCGCCGCCGGCACGATCGTCCGCCGAGATCTTCGGCTCGGGTGGCGCAGCCTCGACACCAGGAGACCGCGTCTGAAGAGGCGCCGCGCCGTTGGGGGAGAGTGGAACTTCCTCGTCGTGCGCCAAGATCGAAGGCTCAGCGGTGGGTCGCTCCGCTCGCGGAATGCTCGCGCGCAACCGCTCGACTGCTGGAGCCGAGACGTCGACCTCCGGGAGTCCCGCGGCGGAATGAGGCTCATGCGGACGAGCCTCGCTCACCGGCGCGTCCGCCCTCGGTCGTGGGGAGGCTGTTTGAGACGAGCGCGCACCGAGCGCGACTATGGGCGGCGAGTGGACACCCGTGGTAGAAGCGGCGGGCTCCACCACCTCCCGCGCCTCGGCCGGACGGGCCGCAGGTCGAGGGGCAATCCGCGTCCGCACCGCCTCGGCGAGGCGGCCGAGCTCCGCCACCACCGCCGCAAGGCCGATCAGGATCAAACCCCCAGTCAACGCGCTGACGCCCGCGACGATGAGCGTGGTACCGAGGGTGAACTCATTGATTGGAATGCCGAATCCGATCGCGGCAATGCCCACCGCGGCAAGCACGATCCCCAACAAGGCCAAGATCACAGACATGTTGACGCCCCGTCTTTACGCCCTGCCCCGACCCGCCATCCTCGGCAATGGCCATGATGCTATGGTTACTAAAGAATTTTGACCCCGTTCCACTCCAATCGCAATAACTAATGTGGCGCGGCCGCCGTCAAATCCGATCTTGATTAACACCAGCCGAGACGAGCCCACGAGAACGAGAGCCGGTTGGGTGACACCGCTCGTTGCCAACGCATTCAAGCCTGCGGGGTGAAAACGCTGCCCGGACAGCGGCCGGCCATTGGGGAAGGGGAATGGTCGGCGGCGGCGCTTGCGCGCAAAACGCAGGTTCGATCCGTTGCCCGGGCGCCCGCTCCGGCCTAATGAATGAACCCGGAACCGAGGCCGACATGCACCGTTACAATAGACCTCCACCCGCCTCGTCCCGACCGTTTGATCATTTGAGGAGCAAGCCGATGTCTTTTACGTTGCCCGATCTTCCCTACAAGTATGACGCGCTCGCCCCCTACATGTCGCGCGAGACGCTCGAATACCACCACGACAAGCATCACCTGGCCTATGTCAACAACGCCAACAACCTCATCAAAGGAACCGAGTGGGAAGGAAAATCGCTCGAA
>JBKOXY010000139.1:0-18552 GCA_046725125.1 Pseudomonadota bacterium
GCCTTGGCCACGATAGATGCGAGCGTGGCCTCGCGGACCTCAAGCGGACCGCGCCGCAGGTCGTCGCCGTTCAGTTCGATCAGGTCGAAGGGCCCTTCCGTCGCTGGCAGCGGCGTTCGGGGCGCTTGCGATGCGCCCCGATGGCGAGTCCCGTCAAGGCAGAAGGAACACAACATGCATTCAACAGCATATGCGCACCAACTTAAGAACGGAGAGTGGGAGGTACGGTTGCCGATCCCGGGTCATCTGCTGTCGGATAAGCATCCTACCTTGCATAAGACCAAAGAAGCAGCGGACCTTTGGATCGCAAGTCCCGACGGCCGCAAGTGGGAAGAACAGAAACTCGCTAAATAAATAAGAAGAGCTGATCGGCCCTACCCTTGTGGCTTCTGTGGCGGCAGCTTGTGTGCCAGTTCGGGCCACTCGCTCTCCACGACCGCGCGCATTTCATCCGAGATGTGGTCGATGCCCTCGATTTCCAGCATGTATTTGTGCAACCGTTAAGGTCTGCGGGCATCATTACTTGGCCGCCGACAATGCGAGGCTGATAGGTGCCCCGCTTTTGCTCATCCCCCGGCGCCAGCTCTTCGCGAATGCCGTCATCGCGGCCTCGCGCGTCGCGGCATGGGCCCTGGGTCGGCGTGCGGTCTTCGAGGTGGCCAAAGGCCAGCATTTTATGCGTCGTCTGGACGGTTCTGAGCCGACGATTGTTTCTCCGCGCGATCTTGAAAAAGGCCTGAGAGAATCCCACGCGGCGGCGACGGCGGCGGCTTCGCAACATGCAGCACGGTCCTCAGAAGAAAAATGGCGTTGTAAAACATAAAGACGCGGACATGGTCGATAAGATCGGTAGAAGGAGGATCATTTTCAGGAGGCCAGCAGAGAAGCTTCCTCATCAATTGTTTGTCTCCATTCGGCTCGGCTGCAATTTTCTCGCAGACTTCGCAAACGCTCAGAACAGCGTTTCCTATATGATGTGCATAGCGATTTCGGATTGAGAAAAGAGCCTGAACGAAAGAGCTATCCTTTCCATCAATCGTGCCAAACTCAAAAAGAATAGTTCGAAGACGATCTATCCCTAGATCATTGATCGCCTTCATTAACGCTTCTGACCCTGAGGTGGCCGTTTTTGGGTGCTCGATGGCTTGGCGGATGCTTTCTCGAACTGCTTCCCTTATGAGCGGTTCGATGACGCCACACATCTTCAACACGAAGACGAAATCATTATCGCGCGATGTGCCCAAAAAAACCCACGGTCCCATCGGGTAGCTTCAGATGTGCTTCAACGTCGGCCACATAAGTCTCGATGCGTCGGTGAAATTCAGAATAGTCCTCCTCAGTATTTGCATCAGCCATTGCGGTGTGTCCCTCCGCGCCTCTCTACGAGCGCTTGCCGCCCCGCCTCCGTGATCTTCATCCGCGCGACCTCCATTGCGCGCCCGCCCGCGACCACGCGCTCGGCGTGCGCGGATGCGAGCCCGGTACGGATGAGTTTGACTAGCTCTCGACCGTAAATCCGTTTGCGAGCATTAGCGCCTCGGTGCAGCCGTCAGGGGAGGCGGCGAGCAATTCGAGGGCGCGGCGGCGAGTGTCGGGGGCTTTTTCATAGTTTCCTCCTGGGGGTTACGGCCGCACTGGTCATGTTCGCCCTCCTTCGTCATCGTCGTCCGTGTCGACCTCAACCCCGATACCCTAAAACATCCGTTGCGTTGGCTTGCATTGCAGGTCTAACGAAACCGACAGCATTGTTTTTCGGGTGCTCGGCTCAAACTTGATCGAACTCGCGACGAGCGCGCCGGTCACCCTGTCAAGAGTGCCAGTCATGACCCAGCCCGTCTCGTTTGCGGCAAAGGAGATTGTCGTTTCGCTGATACTAGTGATGGGGACGGGCTCACTGTCGCCGCTCAAGCCAAGGACTGCCTTTTTCTGGAAGTCCACTATTATCCCTATGTTTATCTGCTCGGAGGAACTGCCCGCGCCGCCTTTGTCAGTTTCCGTGCCTTGACATGCCAGCGTCAGCGTCGTGTCAGCCGCCTGCACGGTCATCGATAAACAGGTGACGATGAGAGCGATGATACGCCAGTAAGATCGGAGCATCGCAGAACCCCAGCCGGGGCCAATCCCTAGCAGCGTACCACGGCCGCCAGGCGTCCACGCATGCGTTAATTCGGGCCCGGAGCCATGATATACCCGGGCCACACGAAAAACGCGCCAGCGGCCTCCTAATGCGTTACCCGGGGCATTATCCAGGGCGGCCAAAACCCAAGTTCCCGCCCAAAACAGGGCTATCAGACATGATGCGCAATCACGACACCAACGAGACCTTCATCCCGATGACCGGCAGATGGCGCGCGAGCTGGGAAAACGAGAACGGCGAGGTCGAACACGTCGATCTCGATGCGCTCGACGTGGTTTCGTTCCCGCCGGGCATGATCCGCCGCTTCGAGAACATCACGGAGGGGGATCCCAACGAGGACTCGATCCTGATGTTCGTGATCGGTGGCGATGCACCGCGCGCCGAGTTCACCGATCAGGCGATGCATGAGCTGGAGACTGCCGGCGTGTGGCCGTCTCGTTCCTAGCATTTGCATGCCGCTCGAAAGCTTCATGGCGGAGGAGCTGGCGCTCGCGACCGCAGCGGCCTTCACCGGCGCCGCGATCTACGTCAATGTTGCGGAACAGCCGGCACGGTTGGGTCTCGACAACAAAGCACTGCGCGCGCAGTGGCAACCAAGCTACACGCGCGGCTTCGCCATGCAGGCAAGCCTTGCGCTCGCGTCGGCGCTGTTCGGGCTGTTGGCGTTTTGGCTCACGCGCGACTGGCGCTGGCTTGCCGGCGCGGCGCTGATCTTCGCCAATTGGCCCTACTCGTTACTGGTGGTCCTGCCGGTCAACAAGCGCATCGCGGCGACGCCGCCGGACGCTGCCGATGCCAGGACCCGCGGTCTGATCGAAACCTGGGGCAGGCTCCACGCCGGCCGCAGCGCGCTCGGGGTTGCAGCCACGCTGGTCTATCTGTGGGCGAGCGCGTGAGCTCGGGCGACATCCTGTTCGAGCGACGCGGCGCAGCGGGTCTCGTCACGCTCAACCGGCCGCATGCGCTCAACGCGGTGTCGCTCGCCATGGTGCGCGCGCTGACGCGACAGCTCGCGGACTGGGAGACCGATCCCGAAGTTGCGCGCGTGATCGTCACCTCGAATGATACCCGCGCCTTCTCGGCTGGCGGGGATCTGCGCGCACTCTACGACCTGGGGCGCGCCGGACGGTACGACGAGGCGCTCGGCTATTTTCGCGAGGAATACGCGCTCAACGCGCGCATCAAACGCTATCGCAAGCCCTATGTGGCGCTCATCGACGGCATCGTCATGGGCGGCGGCGTCGGCATCTCGGTGCACGGCTCCCATCGCGTCGCCGGCGACAAGTTCATGTTCGCCATGCCCGAGGTCGGCATCGGCTTCTTTCCCGACGTTGGGGCGACCTTCTTCCTGCCGCGCCTGCCGGCAACCCTCGGTACTTATTGCGCGCTCACCGGCGAGCGGCTCGATGCCGCGGACGCTGTGGCCGCGGGCGTTGCCACCCACCGGGTCCCCTCGGCGCGGTTTCCCGACCTGGTCGAGGCGTTGTGTCGCGCGGTCCCGCTCGACGCGTCGCTGGCCGCGTGCGCGCAGCCGGCCGCCCACGGGCCGGTGGGGTCGCGACGCAAGGCGATCGAGACGCTGTTTACGGGCGAGCGGGTCGAGGACATCCTCTTCGCGCTCGAGGCCGAGGGTGCCACGGGCGGACCCGATGCGGCCTTTGCCTCCGCCACGGCCGCCTTGATCCGCACAAAATCGCCGACAAGTCTCAAGATCGCGCTCGCACAGACGCGGCGCGGTTCGGCGCTCGACTTCGCCGAGTGCATGCGCACCGAGTTCCGCATAGTCTCGCGCGTGGTGCGTGGGCACGACTTTTACGAAGGGATCAGAGCGGTGATCATCGACAAGGACCAGAGGCCGCGTTGGCGACCGTCCGCGCTCGCGGCGGTGAGCGCGGCCGAGGTGGAACGGCATTTCGCGCCCCTCGCAAGCGAACTCGAGCTGCCATGACCGACGCCGAAGGGCCGCACATCCTCGAGCCGGTGCACGCCGCAGACGGCGAAGCCGACGGCAAGCGATGGTCCTATCGGCTGGTCATGTTCCTGCGCGTGATGGCCGCTATCTCGCTTTGCAAGGGCCTCTATCATTGGGCGATCATTTGCGGAATTGGAGCGCCGTTTCCCTCCGGCTTCGATTCCTATTCGACGCCGTATCAGGTGGCGACGGTGTTCTTCGCGATCATCGATCTCGTGGCGGGGGTCGGGTTGTGGCTGGCCGCGCCTTGGGGCGCGGTGGTGTGGCTCACGTCCGTCATCTCCATGGCTGCGGTGAAGCTCTTGTTTCCGCAAATCTACGGCGGAAACATGTGGGTCGTCGTGGTGGACGTGCTGCTGCTCGGCATCTACCTGGGGCTCTCGCTGATGGCCGCGCGCCAACAGCCGGGATGAGTTGACAACAAACCGGGGTGGAGGACGCCATGGCAAAGGTTGGATTCATCGGACTCGGCAATATGGGGCTGCCGATGGCCCAAAATCTGCTCAAGGCCGATTACGCGGTGACGGGCTTCGACGTCAATGCGCATGCGACCGAGAGGCTCGCGGCAAGCGGGGGCAGCGGGGCGAATTCGCTTGCCGGTGCGTGCGAAGACGTCGAGGTCGTGATCACCATGCTGCCGGCGGGCGAGCAGGTGCGTGAGGTCTATCTCGGGGACGACGGTGTGCTGGCATTAGTCGCGCCCGGAACGCTGCTGATCGATTCCTCGACCATCGACGTGAAGACGGCGCGCGACGTGGCGCAGGCCGCGCAAGGCCAAGGGCTCGCCATGGTCGATGCCCCGGTCTCGGGCGGCGTCGCCGGCGCGGAGGCGGGGACGCTCACGTTCATGGTAGGCGGCGGCGATGACGCCTTCGAGCGCGCGCGGCCGGTGCTGGAAAAGATGGGCAAGACCATCGTCCATGCCGGCGGGCCGGGCAACGGCCAAGCGGCGAAGATTTGCAACAACATGATCCTCGGCGCGTCGATGATCGTGGTGTCGGAGGCGTTCCTGCTGGCAGAAAAGCTCGGCCTCGAGGCGCAGAAGCTGTTCGACATTTCCTCCAAGTCGTCCGGACAATGCTGGTCGATGACGAGCTACTGCCCGGTCCCGGGGCCGGTGCCGGCGTCGCCTGCGAACCGCGACTACAAGGCGGGCTTCACCGCAGCCATGATGCTGAAGGACTTGAAGCTGGCGCAAGCCGCCGCGCGCGCGACGCACGCCACCACCCCGCTCGGCGCCGGCGCCGCCGCGGTCTACGAGCGCTTCGTGGAAAGCAGCGACGGCAGCGTCGATTTTTCCGGAATCATTCGTTACTTGCGCGGAGCGTGAAAGCTGCGTTTGGGCGCCCTCGCCACAAATGCGCTCTGCCGCGAGCGGAAGAGGCATTTCGGTATTTCAGCGTAAACAAAGGGTGAGGGAAGACCTTCTTGAAATGCATCTTTCTTGAATGCGTCTTCGCAGCAGGCGAACGGATCGAGCGACGACTCGAGTTTGAAAAGCGCTTCAATGCGCCGCTGCTCAGCGTGAATCGAACGTTACCGCGAGAGCCGCGACAGTCGCGTCAATCGAACATTCACCGTTGCAAGTAAACCTTATCTTTAGCGTGTTGATTAAAGCGATTTTAGACCCTGCGATGTAGGTTGCACGTCGAGCGAGCGAACAAGCGCCTCGCCGTCACAACAACGACAAGTCAGGGGAAGGTGTCATGTTGAAAGCCGTTGCTAAAGCGATGGAGCCGGTCGATCGCGAGGGAGGCCTCGAGCACGTCCGTCCGCACTATCTCGAAACTTTGACTTTGGTCGAGCGGCTGCATCGTCGCCTCCTCGACGTCATCAAGGACGAGTTCGACCGCAGGAGCCGCGCCGACATCAATTCGGTGCAAGCGCTGCTCTTGTACAACATCGGTGAGAAGGATCTCACCGCCGGCGAGTTGCGCACGCGGGGCTATTATCTCGGCTCCAACGTGTCCTACAACCTCAAGAAGCTGGTTGAGATGGGATACCTCGATCATCAACGCTCGCGGATCGACCGCCGCTCGGTGCGCATCAAGCTCACCGACAAAGGGCGCGAGGTGCGCGACATCGTCGATACGCTCTACCAAAAGCACGTGGCCACCGTGGTGCAGGTCGGCGGCATCGATGGCGACGAGTTCGCGATGCTCAACAAGTCGCTGCAGCGCCTCGAGCGGTTCTGGACCGATCAAATCCTTTATCGGCTGTGATCTCCGTTTCAGTTGTCGGCCCTCGCCCCGGCGCATTGCCGGGGCATATTTTTTCGGGGCTCTCCTGCAGCCAACAGCGCGGACACGGCGGGCAACGCCGGCTGCACGTCGCGATGCAGCTTCCGCGCCTTTGCCCGCCCTAGCGCCGCTGGTAAGGTGCGCCGCACTGCGAAACGCGAATGACGGTCATGAAAGCTATCGCGGCGGCTCTCCTGCTCGCGGCCGGCGTCGCCTCGGTTGCCGCGGCCCAGACCGCCGCCGATTTTCCATCGCGGCCGGTAAGGCTCCTCGTTCCGTTCGCGGCCGGCGGTCCGACCGACGTCGTGGCGCGCATCCTTGCCGATCTCCTGTCGCTGCGCTGGGGCGGCCAGTCGGTGGTGATCGAGAACCGCCCGGGCGCCGGCACCATCCTGGCGACCGCGGCGCTCGCCAAGGCGCCCGCCGACGGCTACACGATGCTCGTCGCCACCAATTCCTTGCTGATCAATCCGGCCATCGGACAAAAGCTGCCCTACGACACGGCCAAGGATTTCGCGCCGGTCAGCATGGTCGCGACCCAGCCGGTCGCGCTCGTCGCCAACAAATCGTTTCCCGCCAACACCATTCCGGAATTGGTCGCTGTTGCGAGGAAGAGCGCGCAGCCGCTCAACTTCACCTCGCCGGGGCCGCGCGGCGTCGGCCATCTGGCCGGCGAAATGCTCAAGCAGCGCGCCGGCATCGAGTTGACCCATATCAATTACAACGGCAGCGCGCCCGCCCTGACCGACTTGA
The DNA here is from genome assembly GCA_046725125.1 of Pseudomonadota bacterium. Lineage (GTDB taxonomy): Bacteria > Pseudomonadota > Alphaproteobacteria > Rhizobiales > Xanthobacteraceae > VAZQ01. Next base: position 7,103 of record JBKOXY010000139.1, read on the forward strand.
TCGCCGGGCGGGTGCCGCTGATGTTCGACATCTGGCACTCGGCCAAGCGCTACGTCGATTCCGGCGAGCTCAAACTGATCGCGGGCGCCGGCAGCAAGCGTCTCGGCGACGCGCCACAAGTCGCGACCATCGCCGAGACCTATCCGGGCTTCGACGTCATCGCTTTCAATGCCCTAGTTGTGCCTGCTGGCGTACCCGCTCCGGTGCTCGACAAATTGTCCGCCGATATTCGCTCGGTAGTGAATTCGACGGAGTTTGCGGACAGGGTGCGCCATCTCGGTATCTCTCCCGCCGGCAATACGCCGCAGGAACTCGAGGCCTGGATGCACAGGGAAATGCTCCGCTGGGCGGAGATCGCCACGACGGCGAACATCAAGGCCGACGAGCGATGAGAAGCCCATGACCGACACCCTTGCGGCCATCGACTGCGACGTGCACCCGACGGTGCCGGACATGACGGCGCTATTGCCCTATCTCGACGACTTCTGGCGCGCGACGGTGGTGGAGCGCGGCATCAATTCGCTCGAAACCGTCACCTATCCGCCCAACGCGCCGCTGACGGCGCGGCCGCAATGGCGCGACAAAAATGGGCGCGCCGCCACCTCAGCCGCCGAGCTTACGGCACATGTCTGCGACCGCTGGCAGGCGGGGATTGCGATCTTGAATTGCCTCTATGGGGTGGGCCTCCTCTTCAGCGAGGACATGGCCTTTGCCTTCACGCGCGCCCTCAACGCCTGGGTCGCCAAGGAATGGCTCGATCGCGATCCGCGGCTGCGAGCCTCGATCGTGGTGCCGCTGCAGAATACCGAATATGCGGTCGACGAGATCGAGCGCTGCGCCAAGGACCGCCGCTTCGTGCAGATACTGGTGCTCGCCATGCAGGAAACGCCGCTCGGCCGTCGACACTTCTGGCCGATTTATGCAGCGGCCGAGCGCCACGGTCTGCCGCTCGGCATCCATGCCGGCTCGACCTACCGCCATTCCATCACCTCGCTGGGGTGGCCGAGCTACTACATCGAGGACTACGCCAGCCATACCCAAGCCTTTCAGTCGCAACTGGCAAGCCTGGTGTGCGAAGGTGTGTTTGCCAAATATCCCGGCCTCAAAGTGGTGCTGCTCGAATCCGGGGTGACGTGGCTTCCCGCATTCTTGTGGCGGTTCTCGAAATTCTGGCGCGGCGTGCGCGCCGAGGTGCCCTGGGTCGACCGCTCGCCCGCGGAGATCGTGCGCGATCACGTTCGCCTCACCATCCAGCCATTCGACGCACCCGCTGACCCGGATCGGGTGGAACAGGCGATCGACCATTTGCGGTCCGATGCTATACTGCTCTACGCCTCGGATTTTCCGCACTGGCAGTTCGATGATGATGAAACCATGCCGGCAGGAATTCCCCCCGCACTGCGTCGTAAAATCCTGGTGGAGAATCCGCTTGCGACCTATGATCGGCTGACTCTCTGAGGGAGGACGCGCGATGAACATCGAGGTGAGACAGCCCGTGCATGGCGCCAAGGACAGCGGCAAGGCGCGCGTCGGTATCTTCGACTGCGATATCCACCCCAAGAGCTCGCTCGAGGATTTGCGGCCCTATCTCAGCAATCGCTGGTGGGACTATCTGCAGACCTACGGCCAGCGTCAGCGCCACGGCTATGTCAAAGGCTTTCCCTATCCCAAGAGCCAGCCGCTCGCCTCGCGGCGCGACTCCTGGCCGCCCGGCGGCGGCTTGCCGGCGAGCGATCTCGACTTCATGCGCCAACAACACCTCGATTTCTACGGCATCGAATGGGGCATCATGAATCCGCTCTCGCCCACCGGGCAGGGCGAGCAGAACGACGAGCTCAGCGCCGCCATGGCGTTCGCCGCCAACGAGTACCAGCTCGAAGGCTGGAACCGGCGCGAGCCACGGCTCAAGGCCTCCGTCGTCATCCCCTATGAGAACGGCGAAATGTCCCGCGCCGAGATTCGCAAACGCACGGGCGATCGCCGCTTCGCCCACGTGCTGTTCCTGAGCCGCACCAGCGAGCTCCTCGGCAAGCGGCGTTATTGGCCGATCTTCGAAGCGGCGGTCGAAGCCGGCTTTCCGATCGGTGTGCATGTGTTCGGCTCGAGCGGCCGTCCCATGAGCAACACCGGTTGGCCGTCGTTCTATATCGAAGAGATTACCGAGCACTCGGCCTCGCTGGCGGCTTCGGTTACGAGCATGATCGTGGAGGGCGTGTTCGAGCGCTATCCCGAGCTCAAGATCGTGCTGATCGAAGCAGGCTTTGCTTGGATTCCGTCACTCGGCTGGCGTCTCGACCAGAACTGGAAGCGCATGAGGGACGAGGTTCCGCACTTGCGGCGCGCGCCGTCGGAGTATCTGCGCGAGCATTTCTGGGTCTCGACCCAGCCGATGGAAGAAGCGGAAGAGCCCGACCATGTGCTCGACGTCATGGCGTGGATCGGCTGGGACAAGATCCTATTCGCCAGCGACTATCCGCACTGGGATTTCGACGATCCATTCGTCGCGCTGCCGCCGAGCTTGAGTGAAGAGCGCCGCAACAAGATCTATTCCGGCAACGCCAAGGCGCTCTACCGGCTCGACTGATGGCCAAGCACGTGGTCGCCGCGGTCGCCGACATTCCGCCCGGCACGCGCAGGCTCACGCAGGTGAACGGGCGGGCGATCGTGGTGTTCAATCTGGGCGGCGAGTTTTTCGCGCTCAACAATCGCTGCCCGCACCGGGGCGGCAGCCTCTTTCACGGCAAACAGACGGGACTGGTGGAATCGGATGGACCGGGCAATTACCGCTATTCCCGGCCCGGCGAGATCATCCGCTGCCCCTGGCATGGCTGGGAATTCGACGTGCGCACCGGCCAATCCTGGTGTGATCCGGCGCGCGTGCGCGCACGCCGGTACGCGGTCTCGGTGCAGCCGGGAACGCAGCTCATCGCCGGCCCCTATGTCGCCGAGACCGTGCCGGTCACGGTCGAGGACGATTACGTGGTGGTCGAGGCCTGACGCCCTTCCGGCAGCCCCTCGCTTGCCCCCCCTCGCGCCTTCGGCCCGACGTCAAGGCGCGGCAGATGAAGAAGGCCGAGCGCATCATCGCGACCTCGCCGGGCGACCGCTAGATGTGGGCAAGTCGCGCGCGGTGGTACCCATAGCTTGGCGCTCCGGAGCGGGTATGCTATCGCCCCGGCCAACCTCCGGGCGCGAAGAATGACCCGACAGCAGCAGCGCGACATCCCATGACCGATCCGTCTCGAGCCCACGCCGATGTCGCGAACCTGTTCACGGCCTCGCTCGCAGAGGCCGATCCCGAGGTGGCCGACGTCATCAAGCGCGAGCTCTCGCGCCAGCGCGACGAGATCGAGCTCATCGCCTCGGAAAACATCGTCAGCAAGGCGGTCCTCGAAGCGCAGGGGTCGGTCCTTACCAACAAATATGCGGAAGGACTGCCGGGGCGGCGCTATTACGGCGGCTGCCAATATGTCGACGTCGTGGAAAGCCTTGCGATTGAACGGGTTACGAGACTTTTCGGATGTAAATTCGCAAACGTCCAGCCACACTCGGGCGCGTCTGCCAATGTTGCCGCCTTCATGGCGCTGATGGCGCCGGGCGACGCGTTCCTGGGCCTCAACCTTGCCGCTGGCGGCCACCTGACCCATGGCTCTCCCGTGAACATGTCGGGGCGCTGGTTCAAGCCGGTACCCTACGGTGTGCGGCGCGATGACCACCGTATCGACTTCGACGAGGTGGCAAAGCTCGCGCGCGAGCACCGGCCGAAGGTCATCATCGCCGGCGGATCGGCCTATCCCCGCGTCATCGATTTCCGCCGCTTCCGCGAAATTGCCGATGAGGTCGGTGCCAAGCTCCTCGTCGACATGGCACATTTCGCCGGTCTCGTCGCCGGCGGAGTACATCCCAGTCCGTTCCCGCACGCCCACGTGGTCACCTCGACCGCGCACAAGACGCTGCGCGGCCCACGCTCGGGCTTCATTCTCACCAACGACGAGGAGCTGGCGAAGAAGCTCAACACGGCGGTCTTCCCCGGTCTGCAGGGCGGCCCGCTGATGCATGTGGTCGCCGCCAAGGCCGTCGCCTTCGGTGAGGCACTGCGTCCAGCGTTCAAGCTTTACGCCCGCAACGTGGTCGCGAACGCCAAGGCGCTGGCCGAAACCCTCAAGTCGAAGGGCCTCGACATCGTCTCCGGTGGCACCGATACGCACCTCATGCTGGTCGACCTGCGGCCCAAGCGCTTGACCGGCAAGGTCGCGGAACTCGCGCTCGGCCGCGCGCGCATCACCTGCAACAAGAACGGCGTCCCGTTCGATCCGCAAAAGCCCGCGGTGACGTCGGGGATACGCCTCGGCACTCCCGCCGGCACCACCCGCGGCTTCGGCATCGCTGAATTCCAAGAGGTGGGCGAGCTGATCGTCGAGGTGCTCGACGTCCTCTCGCAGAAGGGCGTCGAGGAGGATTCGCTCACCGAAGCCGTGGTGCGCGAGAAGGTCGGGAAACTCGTCGGTCGATTTCCGATCTATCAAGGCTGAGGTCCCATGGGACCCAACCGCAATTCTTTCGTCATTCCGCTCGCGCGCCTCGGAGTGACATCGAGAGAGTAGAGGCCGCCCATGCGCTGTCCGAATTGCGGCAGCCTCGATACGCAAGTCAAGGACTCGCGGCCGACCGAGGATTCCTCCGTCATCCGCCGCCGCCGCGTGTGCCTGACCTGCAATTTCCGCTTTACCACATTCGAGCGCGTGCAGCTGCGCGAGCTGGTGGTCATCAAGCGCAACGGCCGCCGCGTGCCGTTCGATCGCGACAAGCTGTTGCGCTCGGTGCAGATCGCGTTGCGCAAGCGTCCGGTCGAGCCCGAGCGCATCGACCAGGCCGTGTCCAAGATCGTGCGCGAGCTCGAGAGCCAGGGCGAGAGCGAAGTCTCCTCCGAGGCCGTGGGCGAGATGGTGATGGAGGCGCTGCGTGCGCTCGACGACGTCGCCTATGTGCGCTTCGCCTCGGTCTATCGCAATTTCCGCGAGGCCAAGGATTTCGAAACCGTGCTCGACGAATTGTCGGAGGACGGCAAGCCGGGCGCGGCGGTAAGGAAGTGACGGCAACGGCGCAGGCATCCCGGCAGTCGGCGCGATGCCACCGTCCGTCGGATGAACTATCCCGACGATTTGGGCGTCTGCACGCGTTCCAGCAGACCGTCCACCGTGGCATGGAATGTCTCCCACGGCGCCTCGCGATCGCTCTGGTTGCGCACGATGATCGAATTGCCGGCATAGAAGCGCTCGTAGAGCATGTGCCGCCCGGCGAATTCCGAGCCGATCAAGTCCCAAACTAATTTGTAAAGCTTGAGCCGAGCGAGCGCCGGCATCGAGGACGTGCCCCACCAACGTTCGAAGCGGCCTTTGAGCTCGGGGTCGGCAACAAGGTCAATGCTCGCCGGCATCTGCAGCGGCGCCGCGCCCGCGAGCGTGCGCAGCGCATCGATGATCTCGCTGTGATGCTCTTGGCACCAGTTGAGCGTGGCATACATGATCCGCCGGTTGGGTGTGGCGTAGCCGTCGGGCCATTGCTCGTAGGCCTCGATCTGGCCGTTCACCAGCCCGCCGATCGTCGCCTCGAGGGCGGCAAGGCGCCCCAATGTGTCGCGCACCGCCGGAATCCTGTCGACGCCGTTCGCCTGGCACATGCGGCTCGCGAGCCCCACGATCAACGCCATCTTAGCCCAGAAGCGCACGTTGGATTGGTGGTTCTGGTAGCAGTTCGCCGGCGTCTCGATATAGATGCGGCGCGACATTGCCCCGTTGTTGTGTAGGAAGACGCGCTCCCACGGCACCTTGACGACGTCGCAGACCAACACCGTGTCGGTTTCGTCGAAGCGGAAGCTGAGCGGATAATCGGCCTCGTGGCGGGCGTGGCGCTCATAGGGCTCGCGCGCCCAGAACGACACGCCGGGGGTGCTGACCGGCAGCGCGCAGGTGATGCTCTCGCTCGCCCGCTTGTCGTCGATGGGGGTGAGGTTGCCGATCCACACCTCGTCGGCGAATACTGCTCCGGTCGCCAGCATCTTCATGCCGGAGATGGTGACGCCATCATCGCCTTCTGCAATGACCTGAAGGGTCGGGTCGTCGCGCGCCTCGCCGGTGAAGATTTCCCGGCTGCGGATGCCCGCGGGCGGCGTCACCGCGAAAGAGACGTAGAGATCGTTCTTGCGCGCATGCTCGTAGTAGCGGGTCAGATTTCCGCCGAATCCGGGGGTGAGGGCATCGAGCAGCGCGGGCTTCATCGCGAGCCCTGTGATCAGGCCCGCAACGTGATCGGGCGAGCGACCGATCAAGCCGTACGTTGCATCCGCGATCGCCTTCATGGCGCGCATGCGGCGGGCGAGATCCTCCCGGGTGCGACAGCGCAGCCAGGGTAGGCCGTAGCGCTCGCCGTTTTCCTAAGTCGCGCCGATCCGGATCGGCTTTGAACTCGTAGAGATCGGCAATGGTCCCTGCAGCGTTCCTGAAGGCGGGGTGGCGAGTGACGTCGTCGACCCGCTCCGCGCCGATATAGATGGCGCGGCCGTCGCGCATGCGCTCGAGCTTTTCTTTTCCGCTGATCAGCATTGAAGCCCCGTGGGGTTGCGCGCCTTGGTATAACGTAAATCGGGCGCCCGGAGAGAAGTCGGAGTTGAACGCATTGGGTGACGCTGGCCATGAGTAGCGCGGAAGACGCCCGCTTCATGGCGCTCGCGCTCGCGCTGGGCCGGCGCGGGCTCGGACGCACCTGGCCCAATCCCGCCGTCGGCGCAGTGGTCACGAAGGACGGCGTGATTGTCGGCCGCGGCTGGACCCAGCCCGGCGGGCGGCCCCATGCCGAGACCGAGGCGCTCGGCCGCGCCGGTGCCGCCGCGCGCGGGGCGACGCTCTATGTCACGCTCGAGCCATGCTCCCATCACGGCAAGACGCCGCCCTGCGCCGACGCCATCATCGCTGCCGGCATCGCGCGCGTGGTCTCCGCGCTGGTCGATGCCAATCCGGAGGTCGCGGGCGCCGGCCATTGGCGCTTGGCCGAAGCTGGCGTCGTGGTCGAGGTCGGCGTCGGCGCCGAGGAGGCGCGGCGGGCGCACGCTGGCCACATCCGGCGGGTGCAGGACGGCCGCCCGCACGTGACCCTCAAACTCGCGGTGTCCGCCGACGGCAAAGCCGCCCTGGCCGATCGCCGCCCCGCGGCGATTACCGGCGAGGCCGGGCGCGCCCGAGTGCATCTGATGCGTGCGCGCAGCGATGCCGTGCTCACCGGCATCGGCACCGCGGTCGCGGACGATCCATTGCTGAGCAGTCGCCTGCCGGGCATGCGTTCGCCGGTGCGCGTCGTTCTCGACGCCACGCTGCGGCTGCCGCTCGCAAGCAAGCTGGTTGCGACCGCGCGGGAGGTGCCGCTCTGGGTCGTGACCTCCGCCGCCGCGGCGCGCGCGCGCGAACAGGCGCTGGCCGCACACGGTGTCGACGTCGCGCGTGTGCCAGGAACGGACGGCAAGCTCGAGCTTGCCGCCGTGCTCAAGCTCTTGGCCCAACGTGGCATCACCCGGCTCATGGTCGAAAGCGGACCTATTCTCGCCGCCGCCTTCCTGCGCGCAGATCTGGTCGACGAGGCGGCGCTGTTCCGCTCGCCGGCGGTCATCGGGCCGGATGGGATCGACGCCCTCGACGAACTGCCGCTTTCCGCATTAACTCAGTCGCCGCGGCTCAACGCCGTCGGCAGCGAAACCATCGGGGCGGACACGGTCGAGAGATTCGAGCGGACGTGAGATGTTTACCGGCATCGTGACCGACATTGGCGAGGTGGTTGCGGTCGAGCCGCGCGCACAGGGGCTCGCCCGTCTCAAGATCGCCTGTGGCTATGATCCGCAGACTATCGACATCGGCGCCTCGATCGCCTGCGGCGGCGTATGCCTGACTGTGGTCGCGCGCGGCGAGGAGGGCAACCGCGCCTGGTTCGCCGTCGAAGCCGCCGCCGAGACGCTGCGGATGACCACGGTTGGCGGCTGGCAGCGAGGCACGCGGATCAATCTCGAACGCGCGCTCAAGGTCGGCGACGAGCTCGGCGGGCACATCGTCGCCGGCCATGCCGACGGCCTCGCTACCGTGATTGCGCGCGAGGATTTGACCGACATGGCGCGGTTCACTTTGCGCGTGCCGGCGGAGCTTGCCCGTTTCATTGCAACCAAGGGTTCGGTCGCGCTCGACGGGGTATCGCTGACCGTGAACGAGGTTGCGGGCGACACCTTCTCGGTGCTGATCATTCCGCATACGCTCAAGGCCACGACGCTCGGCCGGCTCGGCGCCGGCGACGCGGTCAACCTCGAGGTCGACCTGATGGCCCGCTATGCGGCGCGGCTGATGGAGCGCGCGTAGACTGCGATCGCCGCTCACTTGCTTCCGACCCGATCCGCTTGGTACGACCACCCCGACACTGGAGATGGGGTCATGGCCGAGCCGCGCCGCTCCGCCGCCAAAGACATGCCCGATCGCGATTTGAGCGATCTCAAGGGCGCACGCATCCTCGTCGTGGAGGCGCGCTTCTACGAGGACATCGCCGACGCCTTGCTCGCGGGCGCCACGCGTGCGTTGCAAGAGGCGGGCGCGACCTTCGAGCGCCTCAGCGTGCCGGGTTCGCTCGAAGTGGCGCCTGCCATCGCGATGGCGCTCGATGCCGCCGAGCGCTCGGGTCGGCCGTACGAGGGCGCGGTCGCGCTCGGCTGCGTCATTCGCGGCGAGACGCTGCATTTCGAGATCGTGTCGCAGGAATCGGCACGCGCGCTGCTCGAGCTTTCGCTCGCGCGCCGCCTGCCGATCGGAAATGGCATCCTCACCGTCGACACCGACGCCCAGGCTTGGACGCGCGCCCGCCCGGACGAGGCCGACAAAGGCGGCGATGCCGCGCGTGCGGCACTTTCGCTCGTGCGGCTAAAACGCCGCCTTGCCGCGGGTTGACCCATGGTCCGCGACGGCGCGCGCAAGGACGAACGCAAAGCCAATCGCCGCGGCGCGGCCCGGCTCGCGGCGGTGCAGGCGCTCTATCAGATGGATATCGCCGGCACGGGGCTGAACGACATTCTTGCCGAGTTTGAGAGCCATTGGATCGGCCGTGAGGTCGAAGGTGCGCAATATCTGCCGGCCGAGGCGGCCTTCTTCCGCGACGTGGTGTCGGGCGTGGTGCGCGAGCAGCGCAGCCTCGATCCGCTGGTCGACAAGGTGCTGGCGCAGGGTTGGCCGCTCAAGCGCATCGAAGCGATCTTGCGCGCGGTGCTGCGCGCGGGCGCCTATGAGCTTGGTCATCGCAGCGACGTGCCGGCGCGGGTCGTCGTCTCCGAATATGTCGACGTCGCCAATGCCTTCGTCGACAGGGACGAGACCGGGATGGTCAACGCCGTACTCGACCAGATCGCACGGCAGTTTCGTGCCGGGGAGTTTGCGCCGTTCACGCGCTGACGCGTCGTCGCCTTCATCGCTTGATTGACAAAGTCAAGGTGGATTTGAGACTTTGTCCAAATCAGTGCATTGCGAACGGCAAGGCGCTGGGGCTGCGAAAATTCGATGACGAATTCCAGGCGATCTCATCGACCGCAAGATGGTATTCCGGCACGCGTTCGAGAAAACGCTTCATTGCGACCGCGGTAACGAGCCGCGCCATTTGGCTGCCGAGGCAGAAGTGCTTGCCGGCGCCAAAGCCGAGATGGCCTTGCGGCCGACGATCGATGTCGTAGACATCCGGGTTGGGAAACTTCCGCCAATCGCGATTGCCGGACCCGAATGCAAGCGCCACCTTGTCGCCAACGTGCATTCTTTCCCCGTGCAGCTCGATCTCGCGCATGACCGTGCGCTTGAAACGCTGCGCCGAGGTGTTGAAGCGCAGCGACTCCTCGATCGCCGGCTCGACCAGTGCGGGGTTCGCGACGAGGCGGCGGCGTGCATCGGGGTGATCGTGCAGATTGAGCGCGAACATGCTCATGAAGCTCGAGAGCGATTCCACTCCCGCCATGACGAAGGTCGCCGTCGTGAACACGACCTCGCGCTCGCTTAATCGGTCGCCGTCGATCTCGGCTTCGGCGAGATGGGTGATGAGGTCGTCGGTCGGGTTCGCGCGGCGCACCGCCACCTCGGCGGCGAGGAAGTCGCTGAGCTCCTTGAAGGCGGCGATGTGTTCCGGGTTGCGGCCTTTCACGGACTTGTCGGTCGAGACCGCGAGAATGACCTTGCGCCTGATGTCGGCATGATCGCGCTCCGGCAGGCCCATGGTGCGAAAGAGCACGCCGACCGTGATCCGGCTGGAGAAATCGTTGATGAACTCGAAGTCCTTTCTCTCGCATATGCGCTCGAGCGCGCGGTCTGCGATATCGAGGGTGGGGGCAATGAACTGCTCGACGTTCTTGCGCGCGAAAGCAGCTTGGCTCAGCGCCCGTAACCGATCGTGACGGGGCGGGTCGGTCGTTCCCAAGGTTGCGCCCGCGCGGCCGGGAAGCTCGTCGATCATGTTGCCTTGCGACGAAGAGAAGGTTTCCCAATCCCGTGTCGCCTCAACGATGTCGTCGTAGCGGGAGAGGATCCAGAGGTTGCCGCTCTCGCTCCAGTAACAGGGATATTGCTCGCGCAAGATTTCGTAGTACGGAAAGGGATCGGCATCGATTTCCGGCGAATAGAGATCGAATGCTTCCATTATGCGGCCCGGGAAATCTCGCTTAGTTTTGGATTTGGCCAAGGCTATCATGGCAGGTGAGACCAGTCACTTGACCGATGATTTGGGCGTTCGATCACGATGAGCAAGGACAGCGCGGCGGAGTCCGGCGAGGAGCGGCTGATCGCGCGCTATTTCAAGCCGCTCGCCCAACATCCCGGCGCCTTCGGGCTCGCCGACGACGCCGCGGCGATCGCGCCGCCTGCCGGTTGTGATCTCGTGCTCAAGACCGACGGGATCGTCGGCGGCGTGCATTTTTTTCCCGACGATCCGCCCGAGATGGTCGCGAAAAAGGCGCTGCGGGTGAATCTGTCCGACCTCGCGGCAAAGGGCGCAACACCGCTCGGATTTCTGCTCACCCTGGCGCTGCCCGAAGAGATCGGCGACGCCTGGCTCGCGCCGTTCGCGCGCGGCCTCGGCGCGGATGCGCAAGCCTTCGGCTGCCCCCTATTGGGCGGCGACACCGACCGCACGGGGGGACCGATCACGATTTCAATTGCGGCTCTCGGCGCGGTGCCGCAAGGCAAGATGGTGCGTCGCGCCGGCGCCCAAGCGGGCGAGCGCGTGGTGGTCACCGGTACGATTGGCGACGCCGCACTCGGCTTGCTGCTGCGACGCGATATTTCGGCTGTCCAGCGCTGGGGACTTGGCCCCGAGCAGCGCAACAGCCTCGAAACCCGCTATCTCGTGCCTGAGCCGCGCACCGCTATTGCGGAAATTCTCCGCGCGCACGCTTC